>DATFDB010000114.1:0-24533 GCA_035252445.1 Nitrosotalea sp.
TCTGAAATCAAAACTTCAGGGAGAATCGATGCCGGGGTTTGAAAGGCTACCGCTAAAAGATGTGGTAGACGAAGTAAACTCTATTGCAAATCTCAAAATTCCTGCCATCATGGTCTTTGGAATCCCGTCACACAAGGACGATGGTGGAACTTCTGCATTTGCACAAGACGGTGTCGTACAAAAAGCGATATCTGAAATAAGAAAAAACCTCGGAAATGATATTGCCATAATGTCTGATGTATGCCTCTGCCAGTACACAAGTTCAGGACACTGCGGGCTTGTAAAGGGGGACAAGATTGACAACGATTCAAGCCTTGATGTTTTGGCAAAGACTGCAGTAAGCCAGGCCCAGGCAGGGGCTGATGTGGTATCGCCGTCTGCTATGATGGATGGACAAGTAAAAGCGATAAGAGCAGCACTTGATGACGCAGGATTTACTGACGTGGCAATAATGTCGCACTCTGCAAAACACAGGTCATCTCTTTACTCGCCTTTCAAAGACATGGCACATTCTGCTCCCAAGTTTGGGGACCGCAAGACCTACCAACTTCCATATACAAATCCAAAAGAGGCCATGCGCGAAGTTGAGACCGACATTGCAGAAGGCGTAGATATCGTAATGATAAAACCTGCACTTGCATATCTTGACTTGATTGCAATGACAAGGCGAAGGTTCAACATACCGATATCTGCATACAGCGTATCAGGTGAGTATGCACTGGTCAAGGCAGCTGCGATGCAGGGGTGGATAGACGAAAAGGAAGTAACTCTTGAACTCTTGACAGCAATAAAGAGAGCAGGGGCAGACATGATAGTAACATATTTCTCAAAGATTGCCGCCAATGCTCTTGCCGAGAAATGAGAGACTATGACGGCTTTGAGATAGACAGAGCATTTGACCTATTGCCGCATGTTGTGGGCGCAAGCTGGGCAACAGTTTGGTTTCGAATGAATAGGATCAGAAGGCCAAGCGTCATTGAATTTAGAAACAAGGTGGTAGAATATTACAAAATGCTTGGGCCACTTGCTGACTCTTATCCGCAAGACGAAAATCTTTCCGACATGGCAAAACACGTAAAAACAATGTACCAAAAAGAAATGGAACGGATCCTTGCAGGAAAAAACGAAGAGATAGAAAAAAGATTCAAGAGATACTTGGATTACGGCTAAATCTCAGCCTTTAGCTCGTCTAGAAACTGTCTCATTACCTTTATCCTCTTTCTTGCTTCAACTTTTGCACTCTTTGTATTCATTTTTTTCTCAAGCGAAAGTAATTTCTTGTAAAAGTGATCAAGCGTCCAAACAGTATCATCGGGCTTGCGCTTTTTGCAAAAAGGATCCTCGCTATTGTAAAAATGCCTCCCCTCTGAACCTCCGACAGAAAATGCCCTTGCAATCCCAATAGAGCCTATTGCGTCAAGCCTATCTGCGTCTTGAAGTATCTTTCCTGTAATGGTCTTTGGCACCTGGCCCCTTGAGAAGCTGTGGTCGCGAATTGCATCTGAAATTATTTCTATCTCGTTTTTTGTATATCCGTGTCTTGCCAAAATTTTTCCTGCCTTGGTTGCACTCTCAACTGAAGAATTCTTGGACCGTGGGTCAGACTTGGGATATGAAACAATGTCATGTAGCAGGGCTGCTGCAAGAACCAATCTCTGATTTCCATGTTCTTTTCTTGCAAGCCTTTTGCAATTGTTGTATACTCGCATGATGTGCTCAAAGTCATGGGCAGGGTCATTTTTCTCCACATTTCTTTTTACAATCTTTTTTAATTTTTCAGCCGAGCTCAAAACTCAAGTTTTCGTATGGGATACATAGACATAAACTGGTTGCAGAACTGAAATCCCGCTCTGCAAGAATGGAAATTTCAGGATTTGCTCATGTTCTTTGAATTTCATGGAACAATCTTACAAAAGATTCCCCTTTTTCCAAGAAATAGATGAATCGTTCAATATCCTTATAAATAAAAATTGTATAATGATATCATGAGCTCCAAGGCATGGAAATGTTATCGCTGCAATCTTGTTTTCACTGACGAATCCCATGCCAACCTGCATGTAGATCTCTCAAAACATACTGTAAGAGAGATCGATATGATCCGAGCCTGAACACGATAGTCTTATTGCCAAAGGTCATCAAGTACACTTGATGTCATACTCTAACCTTTCCAAGATGAACTTTGATGTCTCCGACGAGCAAAAAAATTTTCTCGAACAGGTAGACAGGGTCTGCAGGTCGATAAGGGATCATGAAACCCAATGCTATCTTGAGGAAAAATCAAATGACATGATAGTTCCGGAATTTGGAAAGATTGGAATGCTTGGATGCCCTATCTCAAAAAAATATGGTGGGCTAGGATATGACATTCTGACGTATGCATTCGCACTTGAGAGAATAGGACGAGAGGGAAATGCGATTCGCACGTTTTTTTCGGTTCACGTATCTATAGGACAGATGGTATTGCAAAACTGGGCAGACGAGGAACAAAAAAAGAGATACTTACCACATACGACTTCTGGCAAAAGCATCATGGCCTTTGCACTCACAGAGCCTGATGCAGGAAGCGACCCAGGCTCCATGACAACAAAGTTTGAGGAACAGGGAGACAATTTCATTTTAAACGGAAAAAAACATTGGGTAGGAAACGGGACATTTGCTAAAGTAATCACAACATATGCACGCGGACCTGACGGCAGAATTTCTGCATTTATTGTGGACACTGACTCTAAAGGGTTCCATGCAGAAGAGATGAAAAACAAGATGGGCCTCCTTAGCATAAAAAACGCCGAGATAACATTTCAAAACTGCGTCATACCAAAGAAGAATCTTCTTGGTACAAGAGGAAAAGGACTGAGCATTGCGTATAGTGCACTGATAGACGGAAGGCTGAGTGTTGCAGCAGGCGCAATTGGAGTGATGAAGGATTGCCTTGATGAATCAATCAAACACTCACAAAAAAGGCAGCAGCATGGATCTGTTCTTGCCAAAAAACAACTGATTCAGGAACATCTTTCATCTATGATACTAAACATCGAGAGCTCGAGATGGCTTGTTTACAGGACCGCTGTTGCAAGGCAAAAACTACAAGATTATGTGGAATCACTAAAGGAAAGGGACTCAAACTGGCAGGAGAAACTAAACCGCGAAGACAAGGAATATTCTATCTTGCGAGGTAAAGCTGACAGGCTTGCTGCAATAGCCAAACTGCATTCTACAAATGCGGCATTTGACTGTGCAAACAGAGCAGTCCAGATTTTTGGCTCGTTTGGATACCAAAAGACAAACAGGGTGGCAAGGCACTTTTTGGATTCAAGGGCAATAATGATATACGAAGGGGCAAACGAGGTGCTAAAACTAAAGCTGGCCTCGCTTGAGCTTGGCGACAAGTACCAGGCCTACTAGATCTCAAATATGTCAAAAGCCGGTGCCTAAAGTCTAAATTATAAAAATTGTGGCACCTTATTCACTCACATTGTTAGATAATGGATTATAATATCAAGTTACAAACTTGAAATAAAATGAGCCGAACTATATTGAAAGACAAGCAGGTGTTAGCCATCTCTTTTGTGGCAGCAGCTACTACAGTAATTGCAGGAATACTGCACCTGATGATGGCTCCAATGTCTCTATCTCACGAGTTTGAGGAAGGAGTACTCTTTCTAGTTGGCGGTGCGTTGCAGGTCTTTTGGGCAGTTCCAGTCATAAAACAATGGGGAAGGATATGGCAGATAATAGGTATAGTGGGAACCATAGTCTTTACGATACTTTGGTTTGCTACCCACATACATTCCCTGCTTGGGGGTGCTCCTGGGGGACACATACCAGAAGGCACACCGCCAGGAAATGCAACACACGAGTTCACACCGGGTAACGTGACTGGAGGACATTTTCCAAGAGGGCCACCTCCTAGAGGGATTTCAAGCATACCACAAATAGAGTTCTTTCAGATTGCATTTATCGGCCTGTACATAACCTTGAGCATTATGTTGTCAAAAAAGAAAATGGCAAAGGCGCAGGTTTAAAATAAAAAATAAAGTAAGAGGTCTTGGGGGAGTTATCTCTTACTTGATTCAGAAAATATTCTTTGCAACTTTGATTCAAGCTCTTTTTTGCCCTCTGCCTGTACCAGCATAGATTGCCAGACCTTGCCGGCAGTTTCAATCATTGCATCTGCAGCCTTGTCAAGGCCAGGTCCAAAGTTGGCGTCAATTCTCTTTTTGAGTCTCTCTACATGAACTTGGTACATTGCATCATGGAATGCCTTGTGTAGCATTGTCATTGACATTTTTACCGGATCTGCTGATCCGCAGCCACAGTCATCGCATTCCATTTCAGAGCAATCGCATGAACACGTTGCATGTTCTTCTACGTCGCATGTTCCTGATTTGCATTCCATATTACTTTCTTATACTCACTATAGAAAGGTAAGTATTTAAACCGGAAAGTAACTAGTTAGATATTAGATGAGGATTTGGTAAGTTGAAAGAAGAAGAATGCAAAATTGTTCTTGATTCGTTAAAGACATGCCCAATTGATAATACGTTTAAAATAATCGGGAAAAAATTTACTGTTCACATTATACGTAACATGACACAGCTGAGCCAGACTAGGTTCAATGAATTTCTGGAATCAATTGAGGGGATAAACCCAAAGACTCTGTCTGCTAGACTGCGAGAGATGGAAAAAAATGGCATAATTGAGAAGAGAATCTATCCTGGAACACCAGTTAGGATAGAATACTCTATCACAAAAAAAGGACTTGCACTCAAGCCAATACTGCAGGCAATGGCTGCATATTCAATGCAGTATTGCGCAAAAGAAGTCTTCAAGGATGGCAAGCCAAAAATTTTAAAAGAAATTTATTCAAAACCCCCAGAAGCTGTCTGACATTATTATATGAGATACATTCAGTTTTAAAATACTACTTACCACAAGTTAACCTACTATCATGATCTTCACTGAACATTTTAAATACTTTCGAGTATATAGTAACTATACAAATGATAGTTAAGAATAAGACCGCTAGACAAGAGTTTGCTTTTCAAAAGAAAGCAGGAGACATATGCACGCATAGTGGCAGCTCGCACGGGCCATTAATAACTGACAGTATTAGGGGGGAGATCCTGTGTGCAAGCTGTGGCTCTGTGCTTGCCGACAAAGTAGAAGACTTGGGTCCTGAACAAAGATCATTTACAATGGATGACTATACTCAGAACTCAAGAACTGGGCTTGCATCAACACTGTCCATTCATGACAAGGGACTGTCAACAGTTATTGGAAATGCAGACAAGGATGCTTCTGGAAACTCGATTTCGTCATACATGAAGTATGCATTTAACAGGTTGCGAACATGGGATAGCAGAAGCAAATCAAACTCGTCAGACAGAAACCTCAAGACAGCATTTGTCATCATGTCGAGTGTCCAGTCAAAATTAGAAATATCTGACACTGTAATAGAGAGGGCTGCCTACCTGTATAGAAAAGCAATGACAAAAAATATCATCAGGGGACGAACTATATCTGGGATGATTCTTTCTGCGCTGTATGTTGCCTGCAGGGAATCAAATGTACCGAGGACACTACAAGATGTTGCAAGTGCAGGAAATGTCTCGTTTAAGGATCTTTCAAGACACTACAGGATACTTGTCAAGTCTTTGGACTTGCATGTAGAGTCATTCAATCCTTTGGAGTTTGTATCAAAAATAGGAACATCTGTAGGCCTAAGCGAAAAGGCAAAAAGAGATGCGCTTGATATACTGCACAGAGCTCATGAGAAGGGGATAACGGACGGAAAAAACCCAGTATCTCTTGCTGCAACTGCAGTGTTCTTGTCTGGTGTGATAAACGAGGAAAAAATAACCCAGAACAGCATAGCCAAGGCATCCGGAGTTAGCAGCGTAACAATTAGAAATGTGGCAAGAACACTACGAAAGCAGTTAGGGATGGACGCATGAAGACGCTGTTAGTTCACTATACACCAAGAAACGAGAGATCGACTACGAAAAAACTGGTCGATGCTTTTCGCTCACAGATAAAAAATTCGGCGATTGAAGAACTGAGCCTGTTAAAGGACAACCCTGACTTTTTCCTTGAAGACAACCTTGCTGCATACATACAGCGAGACTACCTCGGCCAAGATTTGACACCTGAGCAGAAAAAATCAGTTGCCAAGATGGACCGCATGACTGAACAACTCCTGTCTGCAGACGTGATAGTTGTAGCATACCCAATGTACAACTTTTCCATGCCTGCGATAGTCAAGGCCTGGTTTGACTCTGTAATGCTAAAAGGAAAGACATGGGGCACCAAGGACGGGACCTATATTGGTCTGATGCAAGGCAAAAAGGCACTTGTGCTTGTAGCAAGCGGCGGGTTTTATGGAAAAGAGCCCATGACATCAATGGAGCATGCATTATCTCTTGGAAAGGCAGAGTTTCAGTTCATGGGGTATTCAGACGTGCGGGGAGTTCTTGCTGAAGGAATGAACGCAGGAGATGAGCACAAAACATCATCTCTTGAAAAATCAATCAGCCAAGTGCAAAAAATAGCACAAGAATGGTATGCCAGCGCAGGGACCGCATGATGCTTTTTGTTTCTGACCAAGTTTTCAATAATAAATAAAAAAATGGGAAAATACCAAAACCCTTCTCCATTTCAAACTGTTTAATTCAGTTATGGATTAGGCAAGCTTGGAGATGATTTTGGTACGGGTATTCCGTCAATTCCTTCAACTGGTTTTGGTACCATCGAGTAAGTTACCTTGCCACCACTTGATGTTGCAACCAAGATCATGTCTGGCGGGGCTTGTTTTGTGGGCGGCAACCCATCTGTATTTTCGACTGGTCTTGGTACCCACATCAGAGTAGCCTTTTCACCCTTGTGGATAGGTGAGACAGCTACTAACATGAGTGGATTTGGGTCTGCTACCTTTGTAACGGCTGGCATAGTCGATACTTGCTGGGTTGGTTTTGGTACGGGTATTCCATCAATTCCTTCAACTGGTTTTGGTACCAATGTGAAAGTGACATGACCTCCACTTGATGTTACAACAAGCACCGTGTCTGGTGCAGCAGGCTTTGGTATTGGTATGCCATCTGTATTTTCAACCGGTCTTGGTACTAACATGAATGTAGTTTCTCCACCCTTGTGAGTTGGTGGAGTTGCAACCAACATCATAGAGGCGCTTGACCCAAACGACTGCAATGAAGTTTGCTTGATTGCATCACTTAGTACATCTTCAGTCATTGCCATGGCAGGCGCCTGTGTAGTCATTCCTGTGTACAACACAATTGCCGTCATGACAATTCCTAGTAATATTTTAGTCATTGATGAAAAGTTGGAAATTTATTATTTAGTGATATTTCAAATTCATACACAATTTTCATACAAATTACAACGTCGTAAAATAATCACTATTTCAAAAATGACTAGATGTGATTTTTCAAAGTTGAGTTGGTTCGATTCAATAGCAAAGAAAAGGGAAAAGGGGTTGTTGATAAAAATTGAATCGAACCGTGACTACGTCATTATGATAATATAAAGAGATTTTTCAAAATTGTATGCAAATCATTTTACAGTTTTCTCGCATCTGTAAAAATAAAAGATTTGCATATAATTTGCATCTTATTTTGAAATATTACTAAATATCTTTCCAACCCCCACACCTTAGATCATATGAAAAATCTAAACAAGAGCATAATTCTTGTTCTGACAATGTCTGCAGTGGCAGGGATCATTGCCACAATCTCTCTTGAAGGGCAAATGTTTGGGCAACCCAGTGCTGCCTCTGCCGCGTCACAAAAGACCTTCTACATAGCTACAGTACACCTAGATGGCATAACAAGCATTTATCCATCTTCTGATCACCCGTCAGAGCAATATCCGAACTCAACTCTTCCCGCTGGAGGTGGCTTGGTCATAAAGAAAATAGACAATATGGGCGGATGGAAGGTAAGGCAGTACATGTTTGCGCCTTCGGTGATTGTTGTAAACCAAGGCGACCAGGTCACTCTCAACTTTGTAGATGTCCAGGGACCAGAACACATGATAACAGTAGATGGAATTGCACCCGAGTTTGACATCCACAGGGGAGAGATGAAGACAATCACATTTACAGCAGACACTGTTGGAACAATCAACTTTTGGTGTTCAATGCACGAGCCAAACATGCGTGGCGAGATAGTTGTCCTCCCAAGAACTAACTAGAACATAATACCACCTGCAGATTGTGCTAGTAACAAGATTAGTATTTTTTTAATTTTTTTTAAAAACACGTAATATCAATAACACAAAATTTTGTTCATACCTAGTACCAAATAATTTCTAATTTTTTCTATCCACAAAAACAATTCGAGATTTGCATGTAATTTACACGTAATTTCGAAATATGGCTAAATAATTTTTATCATGTAAAGCGTACTATGCAAACTAAATTAGTTTTCATGTCATTGGTCGCATTCATAGCTGTACTTGCAATGATTGTACCGTTTGCACTTGTATCGCCAGATAACAAGGCACAGGCCCAATCTTCTAGTGTGGCAATGGCGGACAGTAACTCGATGACTTCTCCTCATCATGATATGATAGCAATGATGATGGGTCAGGACAGCTCAATGAGCTCTGGCCAACAAGATGAAATGCAAGACAATGATACGAAAAATGCACCACTGTCAAAAACATCAGGCAATGTAACAGTTGACTTTGCTGCGACTTCAATGATTCAAACAAACCAACTGGCGTCAATCCAGATGCACGTAAAAGACTCGAAATCTGGAGCAAAGCTCAGCCACGTAGACTGGGCAATCGCAGTCAAAGATCCAGACGGAAACACAATCTACAAGACAACAACTGGGCATTCTCATGTGGGAAACATGGACTTTAGTGTAGTTTTTCCAACTGCAGGTGAAAGTACTGTATACCTGACTGTATCCTCAATTGGAACTACAATGGGCGGATTGGAGCCAACTCCTAAAGGATGGACTCACACAATGCTATCTGGAAGTCCAAAGGACTTTGCCAAGGATCCACAAAATAATTTTGGAGCAAGAGAGTTTGAGTTTCCAGTTTATGTGCAAAACATAGACCAGACACATACACTTAATGGAACAGTTCCTGGAACTGCGGTTAATCTAGAATTTAGTACGACCTCGAATAAAATTGTCGCAGGACAACCTGTAACTTTTGTCTTTACCGTGACAAAAGCCAAGGATAATTCCATGGTTATACATCCTGACCTGCAAGTCACTGCATCAACTGAAGGTTACGTTGTAGCACAATCTGCACCAGTTGAAGGAGCCCTTGCTATGAATGGAGCAGTCCATGGTCACACGGGTGTAGAATCAGTGACTGAGATATTCCCCAGTTCAGGGCCGTATGTTCTGGATGTTAAACTCCAGCCAAGCACCCTTTCAAACTACATGTGGGGACAGGCATACACTGATTTCAGCGTGTTTGTCTCAGAACCGACCGGAAGTGTGTCATCATCTGCAACTGGAACAAATGTCACCCCTTCACCAAACACAGTATACATCAATGGTTTGGAATCACCGTTCTTCACACCAGATGTACTTAACATCAAGACAGGTACAACTGTAACCTTTGTGAACACTGATGGCAATACACATACTGTCACATCAGTCAAGCCAGGAACTACCACTGGAGATGGAGCCTTTGATAGCGGATTTATCAAGTCAGGAAAAACGTTTTCGTTTACCTTCAACAAACCTGGAAAATACGAGTACATTTGTATGATCCATTCACAGATGCGTGGAACGATAAACGTCTCCTAAACTTTTTTTATTTTTTTGAAAAATACACTCATTTGTTTTGATACAACAGATTTTAATCAAGTAAACTTGGACAGTTCCTTGTGCTAGACAATGCCTAGTTTGCCATATGCAAAAAATCTTCTCTTTTTTGTCTTTGCAAGCTCGCGGGGAGGAGAAAACAGAGCAAGAATAATGAATACATTGCAAAACTCTCCTCGCAACGCAAACCAGCTAGCAAATGACTTGGGATTAAACTATAGGGCAATACAGCACCACCTGGAGGTGCTTGAGAAAAATAACTTGATTACAAAGATCGGCGAAAAATATGGCGCAACTTGGTTCGTCTCACCCTTTTTTGAAGCAAATAAAGAAGCATATGACGAGCTCATATCAAAGACATATGGAGGTATCAAGTAGGATTTGCACTCAATCTTGAAAAATGTATTTATGTTATCACGAAAGGATTTTTCTATGCGCACGCAATCTAATACGTCACCGTACCATGCCACAAAGGATGTAGCCCAAAAGGGAAACGAGTTGCCTTACGCAAAAAATCTCATGTGGATGGTATTTGTGGGTTCGAGGGGTGGGCAGAACAGGATAAAGATGGCTCTATCTTTGAAAAAGTCTCCTCTTAATGCGCACCAATTATCAAAAGAGATTGGGTTGAACTACCGTGCAATACAGCACCACATAACTGTCCTTGAGAAAAATAACCTTGTATCACACGTAGGACAAAAATACGGAACTACATACTTTCTTTCCACTTTTCTTGAAGTAAACATGGCATCTTTTGATGAAATTGTAGCAGGCCTGTATAGAGGTAAATGATGGAGGTAGCATGAATTGATGACAATAATTCCATACTGTGCAATTGTCGCAATGGCAAACATGGCAGTCTTTAGCGTATTGATTGCTACATTTGTAAAGATGCATTCTAAAACAAAATCGCAGGTCCATCTCGGAATGATTTTCTTTGTAGGTATGCTGTTTTTAGATAATGCTGTAAACGTGTACACATATTTTTTCATGTTTAATCTGTATCAGGAAGCACTATTACCGTTTATTCTAGCAGTGCGCGTAATCCAACTGGTGGGCTCATTAGTGTTTTTGAAGATAACGTGGCAATGATTTTATAAAATATCTTTTGGAAGATCTGAAAGAAATACCTAGTTTTTCAGCAAGACTTGATTCATTATCTCAAGTCCTTGCTCTACCTGTTTTTTTGTAATTACAAGCGGAGGTATGATCCTAAGAGACTTTTGACCTGCACCAAGTGTGAGAAGGCCACTCTTGAAGAGTTCGACAATTTTTTTCTCCCTTTGTGTCCTTGTATCAAACTCTAGCCCAATCATGAGTCCTAGTCCCCTGACATCAATTACTCCTTTTTTGCCCACAAGTTCTTCAAGTCCTTTTTTTAACATGTTTCCCATCTTGGTTGCATTTTCAAGCAATCTGTCTCGTTTTATAACCTGGATTGTTTTCATCCCCACTGCCATGTCTATTCTGCTTCCGCCGCCCCATGTGCTTGAAAGAGCAGATCTGTCTTTTGGTTCTAGCTTTTTGTCGTACATTGTAGCACCCACTTGCAGAGCCTTGGCAGCAGTCATAATGTCAGGTTTGACGTTGTAATGCTCAAAGGCCCACCACTTGCCCGTGTGGCCAAGGCCTGACTGCACCTCGTCTAAAATTAGCGGTACACCATATTTTGTTGCATATTTTCGCAAATTCTTGATGAACTTTTTACTTGCAACATTGTATCCTCCCTCTCCTTGGACAACCTCTGTTAGAATGAATGCGACTTTGTTTTCCTTGAGCACTGATTCTATTGCATCCATCTCTGAGTCGTCGTCACTTGAACAAAACTTGATCCTCTTGGCTGGAAATTCTGGAAAGTTGTACTTGTGCACAGGCTTGCTTGAAGTAAAGGTGAGCGCACCAAGTGTTCTTCCGTGGAATGCCCCAAGGCACGAGACACCCGGCAGTGGGCCCATCTTTCTGTATGCTATCTTTATTGCATTCTCTACTGCCTCTGCACCGCTGTTAATGAAAAACGACTTGAAGTTTGCCGGTACTATCTTTGACACCTCTTCTGCAAGCTCAGCATGTTCTTTTGAGTAAAAATCCTGACCTGCAATCTTGTGTGTTCCGTTCGTAGAATACTCTGCTAATGCCTCGATTATATCAGGATGTGAGTAGCCTAGGGGGCATGCACCAATATTTGAGGTAAAATCAAGAAACCTGTTACCGTCCAAGTCTTCTATGATACAGTCGTGGCCGTTTGCAATGACAAGGGGATACATGAATGTAGAATCATAGGCATATCTTCTCATCTTGTCAATAACTCGCTTTGAGTTTGGGCCTGGCAATTTTTTATTCATGATTTTATTTTCCTGAATGATATCTAGTAGAAAATTTTTCTAATAAAGGCTATCATGGTATACCATGGGCGAAAACCATCGGGGATTTGATGAGCCTACACGCAAACAGAGGCAGCGGAGGGCAAAAAAAGCAAGAAAAAAGTCTGAAGAAACGCGTTTGTAATTGTCATGGTAACAGGATCTGCCTGGTTGTCTGACTTGTCTACAAATGCAGGTACAATCGTATGCCAGGCACAAACACATCAAGTATTGATGCAAATAGGCGCATTTTGTTGAAAGGTGTTTACATCAATATCATTGTAAAAACTAAATTGATTAAGTAACTACACTGTCAATCATCTGGGATATAAATTCAAATCATCATTTAGATTCTGATTATTGAAAATTTATGTAAGATAAATGTAATTTTTAAAAATAAAAAATTAAGAAAATAAGTTTGTATCTGCAGAATTTGAATCTGAAATCAAGTAATTGCAAAATGTTATGAAAAATATATCGTATCTTAATTACAGAAAAGTATTGACGAAGAAATTAAGACGTATTATTTAAAGCTTGAACCTAATATCATAACATGATAAAGATTTTCACCGTGTTAGTAGCGTTTCTCATGCTATCTGTAATTCCTGTAGGTCTGATACCAATTCATCCAGTCTTTGCTAGTACCGGACAATTTGCTCTTACCGTCAATGCAGAAGACCAGAACGGTAATGCACTTACAGGATATGCCATTGAGCTTGATGACAATACCGGTACCCTGCTTGACACAGGATATTCGCCAGCGGTGTTTACTCTTAATGCAGGACAAGATTATCAAGTAAGTCCAGATGATTTCGGAAGTTGCACTTTCAATCACTGGGCTGATATTAGTTCTACAGATAATCCGAGGACCATCTCGATAACAGCTGATACTACCATTACTGCCGTTTATGACTGTGGTACTGGTAGCGGAGGGGGAACAGGTGGCAGTGGATCTCAAGACTGCAATACGCAAACTGAAATCGCATCTGGCTTTAACGGAAATAGTATTGCAGGAGGAAATTACATTTGGTTTAACAGTAACATGAAACTAAAGTCGTCTGTACCATCAGATGGTCTTACAATATTCTTCCGAAACCAAACCATAACTGGTAGAGATTTTACTGCAAGCGTACCTGATTCCGAAGTCATTTTCAGCACTAGTGCAACTAGTGCAACTACAACATTTGATACATCTAGCAACATGTGGGTTACTACTGCCCCTGCAAGCTTTGCAGGCGATGTGTTCTTATCAGGTTTAGCTTATCAGGTTCCAGCATCTGGATTACCTGGCGGAGAAAAAGTAACTTGGAGTGGAACTATTAGCAGCACATCTCCTATGTCAATAGCATGGAAATGGGGCGCAGCTGTTTACACAAACTTTGCTGACTATAACTCCATTGGAGTAAAACCAGTACATAGCACATCGCTTGATGCCTACAACAACGGCGATCAAGCTGGTACACCAGAAAATGAGAAAGAATTTGTTATTGGCGGAGCTCGCGGTGGGGGCGGAAGCAACTGGACTGGTTCTTGGAGTGCGACAGTTACAGCATCATCTTCATGCACTACACCGTCAGGACCACAAGTTACCTTGACAGTTCAAACTCAACTTGAAAATGGCACCGCTCTGCCTGGAATGTTTGTGGAACTTCAAAATTCAGCCGGAGTGGATATTGCTACAGGATTCTCACCGGTATCATTTACTGTAACCTCTAGTCAGTCATACAATGTCCTAGTCGACAACTTTGATTGTTATACATTTACAAGCTGGCAAGATACTGGTTCTGCAGACAATCCTAGAAGCATTTCTATCACATCTGATACTACCTTAACGGCCTTGTACACAGTCAACTGCGGTACTGGGGGCGGTACAGGCGGTGGAGGTGGCGGTACAGGCGGTGGATCCTCATCTTGCGGTACACAGACTAGTATTTCATCAAACTTTAACGGAGATAGCATTACAGGTGGAAATACAATATGGTTTAACAGTAATATGAAACTGGCTTCAGCTGCAACAGATGGCCTGACGCTCTTCTTTACTGGTCAGACTATAACAAGCAGTGACTTTACCACAAGTGTACCTGATTCCGAAGTTATCTTCAGTGCTAGTGCGACTAGTGCAACTACAACATTTGATACATCTAGCAACATGTGGGTTACTACAGTCCCGCTAGGATTTTCAGATGACATCTTCTTGTCTGGTCTAGCTTACCAAGTTCTTGGTGCTGGCTTGTCAGGTGGTGAAAACCCTGTCACATGGAGTGGAAACATTAACAGCTCATCCCCAGTATCACTACAGTGGAAATGGGGTGCAGCTGTTTACACAAACTTTGCTGACTATAACTCCATTGGAGTAAAACCAGTACACAGCGCATCACTTGATGCCTACAACAATGACGATCAAGCTGGTACGCCAGAAAATGAGAAAGAATTTGTTATTGGCGGAGCTCGTGGTGGAGGTGGAAGCAACTGGACTGGTTCTTGGAGTGCGACAGTTGCAGCATCTGCAGCTCAGTGCTCACCTAATTCGAGTGGTCAAGTATCGCTCAACGTCAATGCAGAAGACCAGAACGGTAATGCACTTACAGGCTATGCCATTGAGCTTGATGACAATACCGGTACCCTGCTTGACACAGGATATTCGCCAGCGGTGTTTACTCTTAATGCAGGACAAGATTATCAAGTAAGTCCAGATGATTTCGGAAGTTGCACTTTCAATCACTGGTCTGATACAGGATCTACAAGCGATAATAGAGACATTTCAATACAAACAGACACATCTCTTACAGCTGTGTTCAATTGTGGGTAATATAAGAACAGATTATCATATTTGAAAATTTACCTCATTTATGACTGCATTAGACGAGTCTAGATCTTTACAGGATTCAATTTAAATTATAGATTTGGAGGAGATTTGGAAATATCGTTAAATGTTTTAAATGGCAATTTGTGATTCGATGAATCCAAAATACCTGACCATTTTTGCCGTTATGGCAGTCTTGTTTTCTGGATTTGTCATGTCAACAACTAATGTAATGGCTTTGGAAAACACAGCTGCTGATATGATGGCTCCAAGTAAACAGATCTTGGAGGGTGTGTCGATTCACGATATAAAATGCAATTTAGGCTTGACACTTGTAATAAAAATGTCTGACAATTCTCCCGCATGTGTAAAGCCCTTGACTGCTGACAAACTTATTGCAAGAGGTTGGGCTGTTAATCATAATACAATGTCGGCTAATCCATCTGGAAGTAACTCTAGTGCAAAAATAATGAACAGTGATTCCATGAAAAATCCTAACCATAAAATGAAAAACACGATGGACAATGTACAATACAGTAAAGCTCCTGGTCTGGTTGGAATAACAGGATACTTCAATACCACGCCTGAGAAATTATCAAACGACATGAAGGGAAAGGTAATCCTATATCAGTTTTGGACGTTTGATTGTATCAACTGCATACACACCCTTCCACACATAGTGGACTTGGAATCAAAGTATGGAGATAAGGGTTTGTTGATAATTGGAATTCATTCGCCTGAAACAATTTTTGAGAAGGATCCACAGAATGTTCAAGATGCAATCGAAAAGTACGGAATCAAGTATCCTGTAGTTCTTGACACAAACTATCAGACATGGAATGCCTTTGGGAACCATTATTGGCCAAGAGAATATGTAGTCGACCCTAATGGGAACATAAGGTTTGATCATATTGGAGAGGGAGCCTATGATGATATGGAAAAGGAAATTCAAACTCTGCTTGCAGAAAATTCATAGGAATTTTACAGAATTTGATTATCTTGAGTTTTTTTATACGTTTGTTAGATGTGTTCTCTTCTTTTTGTACTGCCATCTGAAAAGTCTTGAAGTATTCTGGCCAGCAAACTCCATCTTCGGTAAAATCTACTTGCTTTCCTCTTTTAGAATTGCAATTTGTGCAAGATTTCTAAATATTTGATCTGCCTCTTTTAACTTGATACAGAGTTCTAAAACTTGTTCATAATTTATCTTGGTCTTATCTGGGATGGCTTGATAATGTGATAATTCTTCAACTACTTTCCATAGATCCTCAATAGATAATTTTTTGAGTTCATTTCGAAAATACCTTGAATCCTTAGATTGCAATACACGATTTTTTTTTAGCAACATATTGTTACAATTTCCTTATTTATGATAAATAGACTGGAATTAATTATCTATTATCATTTCCGTTCTGGCATAATTTCTTCCACCTGTGCCATGCATGGATAAAAATTCAAAAAGATATTCTCTTTGACTAATGTTCCTTTATACCGTATTGCATTGTTTACACAATACTATTGGACAAATAATCGCTATAGGGATCATATATTGTGAGAAAGTGACTGATCTTAAATGAAGAGGGAAAAACCTGTAATTAACTCCCATTATTAGATAAAATCTCTTGATAATTCCCTAAATATTATATTGTACCGGATTGATTTAGTATGTTGGGATTGAATTTGAATGAAAACCAGGGGGATGGTTCTCTATAACTCAAAATCACAATAAGAAAATGACAAATTTCAGTTTAAGAATTGACGAAGAGATATTTGAGAAAATAAAAAAACTGGCAGATTCTGAAAATAATAGTGTCAACCATGTTATCAACAATTTACTTGAAAAGTCTACCATATGGAACATTCATGCTTCAAGTGCAGGATGGATTCCGATGCCGAAAATGCTTCTTATGGAATTAATAGAGATGTACTCTTACGAACAAATAGAATCGTTAGCAAGAAAACTGGGAAAAGAAATAGCACGTGATATTCTTTTGTTTACACATTGTAAATATGATGTTGATTCTTGGATTGATTTTCTGAAAATTAGAGCATCTATTGCAGGTTTTCAATTCTCCGAACAAAGAGATGGTAAAATAATCTCGTTTGTTTTACATCACGGAATGGGAAAAAAATGGACTGTTTGGTTCAAAAGCTTCTACGAGATGGTACTACTAGATATGAAAGCAAGTGTCTCATTTGAAGTCACTGAAAATACACTCCATGCGAAAATCCAAAAGTGACTCGATAAAACAAAATCAATTATCAATTTGTGAATTTTTGTCTTTGCGATGATTTGACTTTATAATGAATCACTTATGGTCAGATATGTTCACTTTGACCATATGTGGAGATATGAAAGGATTAACCTTAAGTCGCGTGATTACGAATGTACACTGAAATCATCATGGAGATAATTATGGGGGTGGCAACAAAATGAAAATTCTGCTAATAGATGACAATGATTCCATTACTGATATGCTTTCCAAGTATCTAAAAGTAAAAGGTCATGAATGTACAGTTTCAAATGATGGAAGAAATGGGCTAACATTAATTCAGCAAGAAAAATTTGATTCGGTATTGTTGGATTTGGCAATGCCTGATTTTACAGGACTAGATGTAATAGAACATCTATCGAAGAATGGGAATCTGATTGGCAACAAGATAATTTTGTTCACTGCTTCATCCATAACTGATGAGCAAATAGCTGATCTTATAAAAAAAGGAGCACATTCTTGCCTCAAAAAACCTGTAAGATTAGAAGTTCTTCTAAAAGCTATTGGAGCATGAGAGGTGCTTAGTTCAGAAGAAAATGACCCATCTAATCCTGTAAAACCTGTAGAAACCGATAAAGTAAAAGAACTAGAACAGGAAAAAATAATTCTAAAAGAAGTCAATGATTCAATATCTGCCAAAGCAGATGAATTGGAAAAATCAAAACAAGATGCAGATGATAAACTATGTGCTGAATCAAAAAAATCCAAGGAATTAGAGCAGGAAAAAATAATTCTCGAAGGGGTGTTACATGATAGCGAAAAGCGTGAAAGACTAATACATAAAAAACATTATGTCTCCATTGCAGTTATTGCAGTTGCAGTATCAGTAGGATTTGTCGAATATTCCAATTATGAAAATCAAGTCTTGATAAATGCTCAAATACATGTTGGAAATTACAATTCTCCTTTTACAATACAAAATCTTAGAGGAGATGTTGTAAACACATATGTTTCTTGGAACCTAGTATCAGGGCGGATTCTCAACGTCAACATTGAAGATCAGGCTGGTCTTTCTCCAGACCAGCTACTCGCAGTAAAAAATGCCATCCTATCAACTGAGACTATAACCTTGGATGACTCATTGTTGAACAAAGGGCCTTCAGGCACATCATTAGTTTACTACAAGGGCTGGCAAGGAGCACTGACATATGCAGCAACCAAGAGCACCTCTTTGTACATCCCACAGAAATTCAATATTATAGATGATCCAAACGGTGTGGGTGACATAATAGTCATACTGACAAACGATGTAAACCCTGATGGTCTTTCTGGCTATACACGAGACACTGCAGATGGCAACCAGATATTAAAAAGCACGATTACCATATACTCTGCTAGCCATCTTTCAGCTGCACAGCTTGGGGCAATTATGAGGCATGAGTTTGGTCATGCCATGGGTCTCGCACACTCTACTGCCTCAGAAGATCTCATGCATGCAACTATCCAGACAGATTACCCATACATCTCACAATGTGATATTGACGCAATAACTGGACTCTACAATGGAGATAAGCGAAGTCAGGTAATATGCCAAAATTAGAAAATCTATTTTCGGCGTTTAGCTCTGTTGGAGGCTAATTCATGTCCAAAGTGACTTCATACTCTACCTTAAACCTAATAGGATCGCTAATACCAATTGGAGCATTTGTGGTTGTTGGTGTTCTATCATACATAGCCATAATTAATTTACTTGATGATGAGAATTGGGTAACACATACTTACACAGTAATAGACAAATTAGATCTTTTGTTGACTACAATGGTAGATGCAGAGGCAGGTCAACGTGGATATCTTATCACAGGAAATTTGGATTATCTTGAACCCTACAATTCTGCAGCATCTAGTGTTAATAATCAGATAAGCGAACTAAGGCAACTGACTTTAGATAATCCCACTCAACAATCAAATATTGACAAGCTAGTACCATTGGTAAAAGAAAGAATGGATCAGCTTGCAAATAATGTGAATTTACGTAAAAGCAATGATGTTTCTGATATTATTAAAAACATCAATGGATTAGACCAAGGAAAAATAACTATGGATAAGATTCGCGTAGTTGTAAATGACATGAAAAATGAAGAAGAGCAATTATTAGTGAATAGAACTGCAACATCACAGTCAGTTACACAGAACACTCAGATCATAATAATTTTAGGTACAATAGCCGCAATTATAATTACTGCTATCTCTACCATTATAATCAACAAGAAACTGAGAGATAGGCAAAAACTTGAAAAAACTAATTTAGAGTTACAAATTGAATCTGCAAAGCTACATGAGATTGATAAAACAAAAGGAGAACTTTTTGCAATGGTTTCTCATGAACTAAAGACACCGTTGGTAACGATTAGCGGGTACGCTGAAATGCTCAAAGAAAACGGTGTTCTTGGAACTCTAAACAAGGACCAAACTGATGCAGTTGATACAATTAACTCGCAAGTACTCAAGCTTGAGCGGCTGATTAATGATGTACTGGACGCCCAAAAAATGGACTTGAAAAGAATGAAGTTCAACAAAAAAGAGTTTGAGGTCGATAAATTTATGGATGAACAAATACACACTCATTCAAAAATAATGAATGACAAAAAAACACAATTTATCAATTCTACAGTAGAAAAAATTAGATTTGTGAGCGATCCTGACAGATTAGGCCAAGTATTTGCAAATCTGATAAAAAATGCAGTTGATTTTGTTCCTGCATCTGATGGCTTAATAGAAATCAACGCTCAAAGCAAGAACAGTCACGTTGTTTTTTATGTAAAGGACAATGGTAGTGGCATTCCAAAAGAAAAGCAAGAAAATCTGTTCAAGAAATTCTATCAGATAGATGCATCATTAAAAAGAAGTCATGGCGGAACTGGACTAGGGCTGGTAATCTGCAAAGGCATAGTGGAGGCATTGGGAGGCAAGATATGGGTAGAAAGCGAAGTTGGAAAAGGTACTACTTTTTGGTTTAGTATTCCTATGAATGGAATTAGTCAGGTAGAATCGGATGTGTATACGTGAAAATTATAGATAATTTACGAAATTGTTGTTGTTATGAAAGAAAATAACAGAAGAATATTTTCCATTGACAACTTGCATAAAACTAGGGAGTTGGAGCAAGAAAAGTTCATCCTAGAATCTTTGTACGAGATAATTGACAATAAAAACGAAGATCTGGAAAAATCAAGAACAAAACTCAAGGAGCAAATTCAAAAACTAATGAAAGCAATCAAATATAATCAAAAAAGGTACATGGATTTGTACGAACAATCCCCAGATCTTTATAGAACCATAAATACAGATGGCGTGATACTCGACTGTAACAATGCTTATGCTGAGCGATTAGGATATTCAAAAGATGAAATTATAGGTAAAACTATTTTTGATCATTCTTCGGAAAAAAACTTGCAAGGTATCAATGATTCGTTTGAGACATGGAAAAAAGTTGGGAAGGTAAGAAATAAGGAGATCTGGCTCAAATGCAAAGACGGAACCGTCTTTCCGGGTTCAGTTAGTGCAAATAATCTTTACGATGATGATGATAAATTAATTGGAAGCAATTCTGTAATCATAGACATAACAGAAAGTTATGAACAGATGAAAAAACTTGAAGAGAGTCGGAATCAAATTCAACAGCAAATGTTACAATTAAAGGAATTGGACAAAGCAAAAGATGGTTTTCTTGCAATGATGACTCATGAGCTAAGGACTCCTCTGGTACCAATAAAATCATATCTGGATATGATATTGGCAGAAAAGTTAGGTCCACTTACTGATATTCAAAAGGAACGGTTATCTGTTGTGCAATCAAGTACTGAGTCTCTACTACTACTGGTGAACGATCTTCTAGATGCACAAAAAATCGAACTTGGGCAGTTGAAATTAACAAAAGAGGTGCATAACATGGGTCAAATTATCCACAAAACAGTAGAAAAAATGAGAGGTGAGATTACAAAAAGAAGGATGTCAATTGAGAAAAATATTCAAAATGATCTCTTCTGTTTATGTGATCCTATAAGAATAGAACAAGTTCTCACTAATCTTCTTGTGAACGCAATGAAATTCAGTCATGATGGTAGCGGCAAAATTTTAATCAATTTATATTCAGAAAATGATCATGGTCGAATTCTTGTTAAAGATAATGGAATAGGGATAACTAGCAATAATCTCGAAAAAATTTTTGTAAAATTCTACCAAATAGATGCTTCTAGCACGAGAGAATATGGAGGTACTGGCCTTGGATTATCTGTTTGTAAAGGACTAATTGAAAGCCATGGTGGGAAAATCTGGGCCGAGTCTGAAGGAAGAGACAAGGGGGCTGAAATTCATATCATGCTGCCCTTGATCAAATAGAATCTGAACTATACTAATCCTGAAAGTCTAGATTAATTTTATTAAATTAACACACGATTAATCAAATATTTTTACAATAATTAATCCAAGTAACAAACAAGAGGAAACTAATTACATTCAGCTCATACAGGGAACTGAAATTGACCGAATATAGTTTCATTTGACCATGAACTTCGTAGCTTTGATGCCTAAAATGAAGAATAAAAAACTAAGATGCAGAGGGAGGGATTTGAACCCCCGAACCCCTGAGGGAAAGGATTTCCTATACAGTGATCTTGAGTCCTTCTCGGTTGGCCGGGCTTCGATACCTCTGCAACGAGAGATTCAATCACTGAATATATAAATTGAAAGTGGGAGTTTTTGATTTTATTTTTCGCTTATCATCTTTTCAGATATGGCAGGCATTGTATAGAAAAACTCGTCTTCAAAAGCAAAATCATGCTTTCCCTGCTTTCTCAATGAATCAAAATACTTCATACAATCTGCATAGAAGTTTGTTGGTTGATTCTCCTGTGACACGTCTGGTATCTTCAGAAATGAGGTTTCTTTTAGTATGTAAGAAATTTTAGACTAGGAGCTTGACTGGTCTGATGTTTCCTGTATTCCAAGCCATGCGTATCCTTTTTGCTCCAACTCATCTGCAAGCTCCTTTGGACCTTCTTTTATCATCTTTCCCTGCGCCATGACGTGAACATAGTCAAGCCTGTCAAGGAACTTGAGAATTCTTGCATAGTGGGTGATAACAATTACGGTTGCATCCTTTCTTGAAACTTGACTTATTGCCTTTGCAACTGCCTGGACTGCATCGATATCAAGTCCCGAATCGGGCTCGTCTAGAATTGATACTTTTGGTTGCAGCACTGCCATCTGCAAAACTTCTGACCTTTTCTTTTCACCGCCTGAGAAACCCTCATTGAGATATCTTGACAAAAAGTCTTGTCTGAGGCCCACCTGGTCAAGATTTTTTTTCAGATAATTTTGAAACTCTCTTACTGTCAAAAAGACTTCACGATTCTGGTCGCCAAGTGACTTGCTTAATGCGTTGTATGCAGTTCTTAGAAAATGCGAGTATCCTACTCCTGATACCTCGGTTGGATATTGGAATGCAAGAAACAGACCTTTCTTTGATCTTTCGTCAGCAGTCATGTCAAGTATGCTTTGTCCGTCAAGCAAGATATCGCCACTTGTAACCTCATATTTTGGATGACCTAAAATTGTATAAGCTAGAGTGCTTTTTCCTGATCCGTTTGGACCCATGATTGCATGGACCTCGCCAGGTCCTGTCTTTAGATTTACTCCTTTGAGTATCTCTTTTCCTTCCCTTTGAGCATGAAGGTCTTTGATCTCAAGTATTGCCATGCGTTCTTTTACCTGTCTTTTCCGTATATAATCCAACAAAAAATTAGATCAAGCTAATTGACATTCCACGATTGTAGAACATCAGCGAGGAACGCAAAACCTCGCTTGATACAAGAAATAAACAAAAAGGAAAGGGGTTTAGTTTTTGGCTAAGGCTGGTTTTAGGATAACCTTGATCTTGTATGCTGTCAGAATTTCCTTGCACCTGTTTCGTATGGTAACCTCGGTGATTCCTGCCACACTTGAGACATCTCTTTGCAGGATGCTCTGTCCTAGAAGTGTTGATGCGATGTAAAGATATGCAGCAGCAAGCCCATTTGGTGCCTTTCCGTCGGCTAGGTTGTGGTCGTCTGTCTTTTCCGCAATTTCTGCGGCAAGTCTTTCTACGCGAACCTCAAGCTTTGCCAAGTTTGCAATCTTTGATATGTATTTCTCTAAGGTTACTACTGGTGCTGTTTTTGACCCAAGCTCCATGACGAGCATTCTGTAATATTTTGCAGTCAGTTTTACGTTCATTTTCTCGTCTTTGGTACTTCCAGTTGCAGAGCAAATTTCGTCAAGTGATCTTACAACGTCGCACTGCTTGCACGCCATGTATATTGTTGCAGCAGACATGCAGGCAACAGATTTGCCTTTTGCATCTACTTGACCTTCAAAATTTCTGTATATCATTGAAGCACTCTCTATTACGTTTCTTGGAAGTGCTAGCGATTGGCATGTCTCTCCTATCTTTGACAGTATGTTTGCAAGTCGGCGTTCTCTTGGAGATGCGACTCGAATTCTTGTCTGCCACTTTCTCAGATTGTACATCTGGAGTGCCATGTCGCTTGAAATCGATTTTCCGGAATAGTCTTTGCTTCCTAGTGCTATTTCTGTTCGTATTCCAAGGTCATGTTGCGAATAAGTTGTTTGACCTGTTGCTCTTGCAGATTTCATTTTATCTTCTGGATTTGTTGCTCTTACTTCGGGGCCATAATCCGACATCTGCTCCATTGCTACCAGTCCGCAGCCAGAACAAATTTTTTCTCCACTATGAATGTCGTCAATCAATGACGAACGACATTCTGGACAATGGGTTTGTAGTTCTGTTACGTTCATCTTCTATTTCCTCTGAATCTTTTTGGTTTTCTTACAGGAGTTTCCTCGGCGACGTAAACGTGTTGTCCTATCTGTTTTTTGATATTGTTTGTAAGCGGAACTGCAGACGCATATGGTGCATCAACAGGGCCTATCATTTCTGAAACTTTGGCGACTTTGGTTCCTGATCCATCAACTACTATCTGGCCATCGCGTACCGGTTTAGAAAGTCTGATGACGACTCTACCGCTACTAGCTAGATGCAATACTTCGCCTACCTCCTGCAATTAAGGAAATAATCGAATACTGTTATCAATAGAGTTCTGTCAAAATTACTTTAGCTGCAAGCTAGAATGGCTCTTTACTTGGGTTGTTTGGCTCGCCGCGATACCAATTTGTCCGCAATTGTGGAAATAATTTTGGCCTTTGCCTGTCCTTTTGCAAGAATGATGTATCCAGACCTGACATACGGTCTTTTTGGAAATCTTACTTGGTCGTTGGTTTCTGTCGGATCAAA
>DATFDB010000115.1:0-25245 GCA_035252445.1 Nitrosotalea sp.
TACATCGCAGTCCATGTTTTCATTCGCTGCATACATGGCAGCTGATGCAGAAGTATTTCCAGTTGAAGCACAAATTATTTTCTTTATTCGTACAAGTTTTGCATGTGTAACTGCAGTAGTCATTCCATTATCTTTGAAAGATCCACTAGGGTTGTATCCTTCTGGTTGAAGCCACATGTTTTGTACTCCTACATAATCTGAAACTTTTGACATGTGGTAGGGTTTCGATAATCTACCTTCCGCACCATCAAGAGATACTAAATATTTTGAACATTGTTCAATATCTTCAGTATCAATTTGGCAGAAATTAAGCAGCTCTCTAAATCTCCAGACTCCACTTTCATTAAATATGTTGTTTGCATGGTTTCTTCTACTATAGAATACTTCTTTCAAGGAAGAAGAAGGTTTAGAGTTATATTTTACATCAAGGAGGTGACCACGTTCACATTCTATGCGTATATCTGTAATGGGATATTCTAAACCACACGCAGGATCAATGCATTTTTGAAATGCAATTGTGTTCATCATGCAAAATTTAGATAGTAGTTATTTAAAGCTACAGAACTCTAGATATCAACCAATTAAGTATTTATGAAAATACTGTAGGAGAAAAATACCCATAATTTAACTATCAACATAAATGCTATGCTAATAAAAAAATGATATGAAATTACCTACAGTGTCATATGGATCTGCTATTTTAATAGTTTCAGCAATAATTCAATATATGACAAAGCCAGGAATTGAAAATTGTAATTCCATGGTTGGTGGGATAACCATGTATACCTCACATGATTATTCTCTAGGATGCCAAATTTTATCAAATATCCAGATCGGAACCGTAGTTACTGAAATTATTGGGGCAATAATAATAGCAATAGGAATATTTTCAAAACCAAAAATTAAATAAATTATTTTTTAGGTCCTGAACGCATATGAAAATTCACACAGCATTTACATTCTTTTAAAATGCAGTCTTTTTCAGACACATGACCGCATATTCCACATTCACAATGGGCTTGCATATGTTTTCTGAGTAAGTATTACATTTAACCAATATGAGGGTTGTTTTCTGATTAGACGCTCAAAATGAGCTATTTTTTGGATTTTTTATTCTTTGCAACGGTCTTGCCTTTTTCAGCCTTTGCTTTTTCTTCCGCATGTTTGGCTTTTGCTTCTTCAGTCTCCTTGCTTTTCTCATCTACTGCTTTCATTACGGCTTGAATCAAAGCGTCAAGATCGCTATCTGATACTGCAGGTTCAACAGCTCCTGCTATTTGGTTAATAGTGTCAGATATTGCCGAACTCACCTCTTCAAAACTCTCAGGGTCTTCATAAGCTGCATTATACAGTGCCTTTAACCTTCTTACATCTGAAAGCAACTGATCAGTTAGTGTTAAACGATACTTTTTGCCATTTAATGTTATTTCCTGTATTATCATGCTTGGACTCTTCATCCTGCTTTCATAAAGTTTTCTGTAAACCGCAAAATCTTGGACCTTAAATTGACAAAAACACATATGAAAACATTAATTCACATAAATTGAATTTTATCCACAAACATCCTGTCAATTATTACTGAATATGACTAGACTAATATCGGTCTTGAAAAAACCTTCATTATGGATACCAAAAATGCACAAGTAGCACAAAGATTTTTCATGACAGGAGTTAGTTTGATTACTTCTTACGGTCAACAAGGTAAGAATGTCATGGCTGCGGAGTGGACAATGCAGATTTCTTACAATCCGTTACTAATTGCAGTATTCATCCATAAAGGATCTAGTACATTAGACAACATCAAAAGTACCAGGAAGTTTGGAATTAACCTAGCTTCTGACAAACAATCTACGCTAGTCAGTATTGCGGGAGGATACTCAAGAAAAGAGATAGATAAGTTGAAAGTCTATGATTTATTCAAAATTACCGAATCAAGGAAAACTCGTCTTCCTATGATATGTGGTTGTGTAATTAATGCAGAATGTAAACTAGTTACAATAAAGAAAATAGGTGATCATGATATGGTCGTCGGTGAAGTTGTTTCAATAAAACATGATGAAAGGAAAAAACCTCTAGTATATCATCGTAACAGATATTTTCAAATCGGTCAAATGATAAAGCCGATAAGACACGAAGTTGTAATCAGAAAAGATGTATTTGACATGTTTTCTTTACAAAGTCAGAATAAATTTATCTTGAAATGTGTAGGGGTACTTGTAAGATCAAAAAATAAAATCTTAATTTTTGATAATAATGGAAAAAACTTTGCCAAGACAATACCGTATATATGCCCCAAAAAAAATGCGGATAACAAAAAAGAATTAGAACGCTACTTAAAAAATATGAAAATGGATATAGTTTTAAAAGAAAACCCAAAAATAAAAAGATTGATCATGAAATACAATGGTAGGAGTCAGAGAATTAATTTTGTGTTGTTCAAAGGCATCTTAAAAAACAAATCTGGACTATTTAATTGGAAATCATTTGAAGCGGATCTTTTTTTGAAATCACTTATTAAATGACGATGTAGTCTAATGCTACTGCATCTGCAAGTAATGAAGCATGCCTAGTGCTAAGTATGTATCCGTTTTTGATATCTGCTGTTTGTACCCATCTGTTAGTAGAACTATAGTGTCTCTTTTCTTTCATCTCTTTTTCAATTTCTTGCAAATCGAATTCTCCTTCCTCTACTTGTTGTGTTCGTATGTGTTTTATTGTAACTAAAATCTTTTTTACTTTTACTCGTACCCCAAACCTCCATACGTGGTCAGAGGTATCATCTTGCACCTCCAATAATTTTAGTTTGATTTCCTTGGTTCCAAGAGCATCATGGCTTACTAGACTTCTTTCATCTACGAAATCTTCAAAACTCATTATTCTAATTATGATATTTGCCATTAAAGAAGTTATTGAATTTCAGGTTTTATTGTGAATGTCATTGATTACGGATGTGGTAATCTTTTGTTGTTTTTATTATGGAATGGCATAAAACAGTCTTTTAGATTCAATTGAATCCTGGTTCCATCTTGCGTTGCATATGTTACGCCATCGTAAGTACAAACAAAATTAGTTACTGGATACGACTCATCCCATATCTTGTAATATTCTCTTAATTCTCTAGGTTCGTATTTTCCTTTGCCTATTCTTTTTTTTGATAAAAATTTGAAAGCAATTATCATTTTCCTTGTTTGATAAAGTTCGAAAGTGTGAATCCATTTTAAACAGCGCAAGATCTGATCAAATGGGACATAAAGTGCGGTACTCGTTCCAGATTTAGCTTCAATTGTGTAAATAGTATTGTCTTTTGTACTCACCGCAAGTATGTCAGGTAGTCCAACACTAGGTGAACCTAGTCTAAATGCCTTCCACCCATTTGTAGAATTGAATCTTTTAACTAATGTATCTTCCCAGTGATATCCGCGTTGTCTTCTGGTTCTAGCTATTCTCTGATTATCAGTTCTAGTTAGTATGGATTTGTCGAGTTCAGCCTTAATTCTTGCTTTTTGGGTTTTTAGTTGTTTTATACTCATATTGATATCAAACAACTATTTTAGTAATAGACTTGCTGGTAATTCTAATAATACCTACATTTTCCATAAACGCAGTGACTATCTATCAAAACATCTGAAATAAAGTAACTAACCTTAGGATTAATATGCTATGACAAAAGTTGATGAGTATGTCTGACCAAGATCCATTCATATATTTAAAATACAAAAATTTTGATGATCTTCTCAAGGTGATTCTATATTCTTCTCAATCCATGTTAGGTTCAGTCCCATTAATTTATCACATGAACTATAATGGCCAAAACGTAGTTTTTATTCAAACGGGAGCAGTAGGTGGTATAACCATACATTATTTCATGGCATTGGAAAAACCAAAAAAGAAATTCATTGAATTAAAACGCCTTACGGGGGATTTTGCTTTTGTTGAAAAGATTGGCAACGATAGCATGTCAATATACATTCCAATATTGGAATTGGAGTCTGCAACTTTTAAATTTCCCTAAATAAATTCACTCTAAAAATCTTTTATTAGTTTATTCTATTGCTTTAAAAATAAATTTCTCACTAGTGTCATAATCGCATTTTTCTAGAATAAGTTTTTGACCTATTTTCAACTTACTGGGTTCTAATATTTTTCCTACTAGTCTTATTTGACCTTCTAGTTCTGCGAGACAGAAATATTCTCCATTTTTACGGGAATATTCCAACAATATGGCATTTTTTGATACAGGTCTCCAGGTAACGTCTCCAAAACATTTGTTACAGTATTCACTAGGAGGCCAAATAATCTTTTTGCATTTTAAGCATTCACTACATGTAAAATTATTATTTTTCAACTCTTCTTCAAACCGGTTCATGATTGCAATATTAGTACAGTTGAAGAAGTTGCAGCTGCGGACATGTTATGCACAAGACCCGTATTGGCTTTTTCAACTTGTCTCTTGCCCGCAGTTCCTTGGAGTTGCTGATAAACCTCTACTGTTTGAGCTATGCCTGTAGCACCTAGAGGATGACCAGTACCAATTAACCCTCCTCGTGGGTTGATTTTCTTATTATTTGTATCATGTAAATTTTTAACAAACTCTGCGCCTTTTCCTGGCTCAACTAGTTTCAAATCCTCAATTGCCATAATTTCACATATACTAAAAGCATCATGCACTTCTGCAACATCAATATCGAATGAAGAGACACGAGACATATTGTATGCGTTCGAAGACGCCAAAGAGGTACTGAGCAGAGAAGAAAGATTCTTGTTTTTTGTAAATCCTGCAGAAAGAGATTTTTGACCAATTCCTGTTATCCACACTGGATCTTCAGTAAATTTTTGAATTACATCCTCTGATGCAAGTAAGACGGATGCCCCACCATTACATGGCATTGAGCAATCCAACAATCTCACATTATCAGTCAGATTTTTTGATTGCATTATTTCTTCAAAAGAATAAGAACGGTCAAAATAAGAATAAGGATTATCTATTGCATTTCTATGGTTTTTGGCTGAAACGTAGGCAAGATCTTCCATCGAAGTCCCATATTTTCTCATATGTGAACTTGTAAAAAGAGATGACCAGTAGACAGGATGTTTATACTGTCCTCTAGATCTATCCCAATCCAAAATTAATCCGGGGCTATTACTTTTTTCTGCACCTGTTACTAACGCAACGTCTGCAAGTCCTGATGAAATATAAGAAAAGGCAGAAACTATGCAGTTCGTTCCTGAATTGCATAAACTTTCTACCGAATGGGAAATTTTTGGGGAAATTCCAGCTAGCTCTGAAATTATGTTAGAAAGATATTTTTCATTAGCATTGGTAGAAGTCAAAACTACATCGATATCTTTTTGGCTAAGATTCTTAGTATTGTTAAAAATAGGTTTGATCGATGAAATCATAAGAGATTCTATCGAAATCTCAGTTTTGGTAAATTTGGTCAAACCCGATGAAGCAATGCCAACTTTTCTCAAATCACATGTCACGTTCCAATGAAGAAACAAGTAACCTGAAAGATTCAGTAACATTGCCAATTGGATTGAATTGAAGAATTGGTAAATCAACCCCAATTTCTGTAAATTTCTCCATCTTCTTAGCTAATTCTTTTGGGGTTCCACATAATGCTAATGAATTTACCATGGAATCAGAAACAAATCTATAGTTATTTGTTAACCCGGATTTCCCATATTCCTCAAATATCTCGTTGGTTTCTTTTTCATATCCATTTTTTGCCAAAAATTCTCGATATGTTTTTCCAACAGACACATAAAATGATATTGTCTTTTTAGCTCTGACCATTGCTTTTTCGATATCGTTTGAAATACAGGTTATCACTTGACAAGCAACGTCGATTTTTCGTTTATTTTGCATTTTCATAATAGTTTTTTGCATTTCGACCATGGGTCGTAAGTAAAATATCACTCCATCACCTATCCCCCAGGTTAATTCTACCATTTTCTGATTAATTGCAGCAAGATAGATTGGAATTTCAGTCCGAATGGGTTTTATCAACAATCTAAAATTTCTAAGATGAAAAAATTTGCCGTCATAAGTAACTTTTTTTCCAGATATAATTTGTCTTATTATTTCAACATATTCTTGCATTCTTTGCAAAGGTCGTGTAAATTCCATGCCATGCCACTGTTCCACAATTGATTGGCTACTGGATCCTAAACCTAAAATCAACCTCCCATTAGAAAGAGTGTCAATAGTTACAGCATTCATTGCTACGAGCGAAGGAGTCCTAGAGTATATGTTCATAATAGACGACCCGATCATTGGTTTCTTTGCAATTTGTGCTATAGTTGACAGCATAGAACTACATTCCATCCCCCATGTTTCTGGAATCCATATAGAGTCTGCATTATAGTTTGATAAAATTTTTGAGCATTCTAAAACTTCATTTATGGATAACAAAGAACCAAGACTAAAACCAATTCTCAACACATATCACTGCATAGCAAGAAATTTCTCGTATTGAGCGAGATGCATTTGATTTGTACATTCATCTATATCCTTATGTGAATCAATTGAATGCCAAAATATTTTATTATATCTAACAGCACGTAAACTGCCTAATCCAGACAATGTAGGAAAAGTAGTATTTTCTATATTTCCAACTCTAGGGAGTAGTTTTATAATATTGTTTTCTAGGTAGTAAACTCCTGCATTCATCCAATAATTTGATAATTCCGGTTTCTCTTCAAATTTTTCAACACGCTCACCATTGAGACGCACTACGCCAAAACTAGTTTTTAGTGGAATCACTGCAATCATATTGGTTTGTTTTCTAAGCCTATTCAAATCTAAATTAGTTATGACATCTCCATTTATTACAAAGAAATCATCATCTCCAATATGCTTGTGAGCTTTACGAATTGCGCCACCAGTACCAAGCAACGATTTTTCTACAGAGAAACTTATCTTTATGTCGAAATCTCGAGAGTTTAAAAAGCTGACTAGTTGATCAGCACGATAGCCAGCACATATTATGAATTCATCAATTCCGAATTTTTTAAAATATCGTACTTGCCACTCTATTATTGGAATATTACATACTGGTACAAGAGGTTTCGGAAGATAATCTGTCAAAGGTCGCAACCTTTTTCCCATACCTCCGGACAAAATGACTACCTTCACACACAAACACGGCATGACTTGGAATTAAAAGATTTGGAAAACTAAGAATAAATGAAACTTATTCAACAACATTAGAATAATACAATACGCAGTTTAGTTCAATTTGTTTGCTATTTATCATTACAATTCGAAATTGAAAAAATTTAACAATGAAACGAATTCCATTTTATGATTCTTTTTTTGGGCTTTCAGTCAGGTAGTAATGCAATTCAGTATAACATTCTACACAATATTCGTTGTCATCAGTATGTTCACAACTGTATAGTTTTTTAGATTCATGACCGCATTTTACACAAACATTCATGTTTTATCATTATTCGTTTTACTTGAATATTAATACATGACATGTTATAAAAACATGTCATGTATTAATGACATTTTTAGATCTTTTAATTTTAAGTCCACCCAAAAATGTGATTATGATTCCTATGCCTAGTACCGGACCAAAATCTCGCATACTTGCGAGGCCTTGACTTCCACTCATAGCTAAGATAACTCCTGTACCGACTATGATCATTGCCCCTCCGATTATCAATAAAATTCCAAGCTTTTTTGATGCTTCGTTTCTAGTAATAAAGAAAGATGCAATCAACATCCCTGAGGGAATTATTCCAAATATTGAACCTCTAGCTTTATCATCCATTTGAAGAAAACCAGTTTTCCCTTCAGAACTGGATGCAGGACCTGCTACAACTACATCAATACCATAAATCGCCAACAAGATTATCGATATTACGGATATGCTCATGGCAATTTTTAAGGCCATGACTCAGCTCATTTGAGAGAGGTAATAAACTTTCAAAGTATTTCCCATAATGGATTGTTTGCTTAATGTGACACCCTAAGCATATTGAAAATGATATCTCCGTACACTAATTGAATGATAAATCCGAAGGTGATGTATATCATGTATGGGATTCCTGGTGTGACCCATATGTCTTTGGTAGAACAAAATTCTGCATCATCTGCATTTTTTAATGAAAAATCAAATTTCTTGTTAGACCCATCCAGCTTTTCTAATGGAAAGCTAAATTTTGGATTCTTTGCCCTGTAGCCTAAAAATAACGCAATTAGCTTATTATGTTTTGTTTCTTTTTCAAACCCTTTGAATATGTTCTCATGTCTTGCTAATGCTGACAAATTTCTTAAAACATTGAAGAGTATCGGAATGACAGAAAGTATTGCGGAATTAGTTAATGTAGTAAATGGAGTAATCAAGCCAGTCGAAATTGAAAATTCTGGTGCTAATGCTGCTAGTACAATCAACCCAAACGCATCCGCACCTCCAAAAAATCCAAATCTCCAGATTAAAATTGCTACGGGGGATATGATTAATGCAATTCCTATAGTTATAAGAAATGTTGTCATATTGGGAGTGAAGAAAATGAGAACTACCGATACTCCTGCAAAAACTATCCACAGAAAATCATTAATTTCGCGGTTCTTTAAATCTGAATAAGTGGCATAACCAAGCATCAAAACAGAAAGAACAATCCTTAACTGTTCAATTCCACTTTCAAGCATCATTAATAAGAAATATTATCTCTCCAATAAATTGTAAGATCTCAAAATTATTTACTGATATGCCTGAAATATTTGAAGCTCGTATTCACAAATTACTTCCATATCTGAAGAAAGTACAATCCCAAAGCAAAATGAAAGACGCCCTTTCATTTCATTTATACCATCGATAATTCACTTAAGTTTTTAAAAACAAACAGTGACAAATCAACTTGTAATTTGTAGTATATACAACAAAATCACCGTTTTATTCAATCTTTCATTCTTCAAATAATTACACTATTAACAATTTGCAGATATGCATTAAAATAAGTACACGAATATTCCAATCACTAACTGAGGACATCCAAGATCATAAAATAACATTTTTCATATGCTGGTATGCGATGCTAACTTTATTCATTATGTTACAATGAATGTGGTTTTAATCTAATCTTAAAGATTAGCTTGGCAGATTTTCATCATATTTATAATCATACAAGAGTAACGTTTGTTTATTTTGCACAAACATCTTCTCATATCCCTCATACGTTTGTAAGACAATGAGATGAATTCCCTCTCATTCAATCACATTGATAATTTTGCACATGTCAAGATAGATAGACTGGGTATTGGAACACTTGAATCGATCTTCTTATATACTAATAGCGATCAGATCCGATCCTGGATGTCTTTTACTACAATTCCAGAATACAACCTTACAATTAATCAATTCATGCCTAGTTTTGTTAATGTTAAAGACCTAACAATGATCGGTAGACTCAACATCGATCAAATTTATGGAATTACAAGTATTGGAGCGATGAAGATTTGAATATCGAAGAGGATTTAATTTCTTCACTAAAATATTTTGGATTAGAAGGAGACGACGCAAAGATCTATCTTGGATTACTAAGAACCGGAGAAGTGACAGTTGGCAGTTTGTCTGTAAAACTAGATGTCGACAGGGGAAAGACATACCGCGCATTGAACAAGCTAAGAAATTTCGGTCTTATTACAACCACGCTATCTAATCCAACAATATGCAAGGCAGTAGACCCACAAGAAGCACTAAAAAACATAATCCAGAAAAAACAAGACGAAATTATAACTATGGAAAAGCTTGCAAAACAATTAATTACAAATTTGGATGAATTAAAACGACCCACTCCTGCTACTGAGGTATCTTCTTTTTCCATAATACAAGGACGATCAAACATCTATTCTCGCATAGGAAAGATGATCACTGAATCCACAGATGTGGTGTATATTGTAACTACAGTGGAAGATATCATGCGTATGTATCATACTGCCATACCTGAAAAAATAAAAGAATGCATCAAAAGGGGAGGCGAAATAAGAATAGTGACAGAAATTGAGAATAAACAATCCATTCAATTAGTAAACAGATTAGGAGCTAGCGAAGTCAGACTTGGAAAACTGCCTTCCAAAGGAAGGATAGTTGGAGAAAAAGACAGACAAATAATAATGTCAGGATCAATGAAAGGATCCATGGATCTGAATGATGATACTGATTCCATTGTACATACAAATTCAATAGAAATAGTAAATAATATTTTCAGCCTTTGCTCACATCTATGGAAAAAGGCAAAGCCATTGGAAGTAGTATACCAATCAGTCTGACCCCGTTTTTTTTGAATTACTCTGTTGTCAATATTCACGTTTGAATGAATAAATTCGTTCAAAAAAACAATACAGAGTCTTATATGAGAATTTTCTTTATTAAATTATATATTGAGATGGTTATTGATAATAGTAATTCTTCTTGCCAGTTTTGTAGTAATTAGATCCTATGCTGATGATACAAATACCTTTGGCATTAGACTAGTGCCCAGCAAAATGATTGAAAACTCAAGTGGAGTATTAGAAATCTGGTCCCTTTATGATAACCACGTATTTCCTACAAAAATAAACAATCTTGTGTTTTCATCTACTGATTCGGCCATAGTTCAAATCCAAGGTTTAGAAGATAATGATACGGGTTTTGTAACACATGTAAAAATTCAAGCAAATAATCCAGGAATTGCAAATATAGTGATTGCAGCACCAGGTTTTGTATCACAACAGTTTCCAATAACAGTATACGATGACAAAATAGCACCTGCCAATTTACTCATTAAATCCGCCCCATCTACATTCTCAGTTAATACAGGTCCTAAAACTGGATATTTTTCAGTAGAACTAACCAACGGTAATGGACTGCCAGTAGCTACGAAGACCGATATTCCTATCACACTTGCAACAACTAACAGCAAAACTCTTAGTTTAGATGAATCCCAGATCATTATAAAAAGTGGACAGTATTACGCAATAGGGAAATTTACAATTAATCAAATAGGAACAGCCAAAATATTTGCATCGGCTTCTTCATTTCAATCTGTAAGCACTACGATTACGGTAACATCATCAAACTCTCCCATCATTCAAGCTTATGTATATCCAACAAAAATTAATAATTTTGCAACATCAACTGCATACGTTGTTGCACAGTTACATGACGTTTCGGGGAATGAGATTCTAGCAAAAGAAGATATCCCAATCTCCATAACGATAACAAACTCAACAAAAACCGGTCTAGTAAACACTAGCCCACAAGATCAGCTCATTAGCTCCAACAGTCCATTAATGATAAAGAAAGGAGATTATGAAGGATATTCTCCAATTGAGGTACATGCTGGATTAAATGGTACATTTAATGTGAAACTATCTGCGCCTGACGGATATACAGTATCAAATCACACAGCTCCGGCTCCAGGGTGTTTTGAAATCCCAAGTTGTACGCAACCTAATAGTGCTGCATTGCTATCTAGTCCAATACAACTAACAACCGTAACTTCAGAATTTTTTGACGATAAATCTGCAAGGTTAGACATATTGCCTACACTGGCAACTGGAAACACTGAACTGATAGGTATAGTGCATTTAGAAGAAACTGATGGTAAACCGATTTTTGCAAGCAGGGATCTTCAAATAGAAGTTGATTCTTCAGATCCCAACTATCTTTCAATAAAGCCAGTAAACATAAGCAGAGGGCAGGAATCCGTCCCTGTTTTTGGCAAAGTCGGAAATACAGCACCAGCATACCCCTTATCATTACACGTAGTCACTTATGATGATAAAACAATACCCATTGCAATAAATTCATCATCTGTAAATTCTTTTAAACTGGTTTCAGATTCACTTGTGCCAAAAATTCTGAGTCAATCCAAATTTCCACTTGCAGTATATCTAACTGACTCAACAGGTACTCCAACATATTTTCCAGATAGCTACATTCCAACAATATTGCCTAATGACTATTTTCATATTGAGCCTCGAAAAATTTCAAATGGAGATGCAATTGATCTATTCAATGCTCAGTCGTTAAAAGACGGGTCTACCACCTTGAACTTAATTGCTGGCAATTATCCTTCTACCACATCATTAAATTCATCTAGCTCAGCACCTGCCAAGGTAGATTTGAACTACCCAAATCCATTACTTGCCAATTATGACAATCTCATGGGAATACAACTACTTGATTCCAATTCCAATCCGCAATATCTGGATACGCTTACCAGCATAAAGTTAGTTTCAAGCAATGATTCCATAATACAACTACCGTCAAATATGACTATTTCAAAAGACAATTACTATTCTACTTTCAACATAACTCCAAAATTGCCTGGAAGTGCAACAATTTCTGTTTTGGGAAACAACCTTCCACTTACTACATATCAAGTAAAAGTAGAAGATGTGACTCCGACTGTAACTATTAATTCATCGGATACAGTGTTGCCTGGAGAGACATTTCTTGCAACTATAAAAGCAGAAAGATATGGAATTCCTCTTCAAAATATGAATGTGGATTGGAAAGTATCTGGGGCAAGTATACAAAATTTAGATAAAATGACTGGCAAGGATGGAACCGCTACCATAGATCTTCTGTCTGGATCTTCAGGCGTAATTAGTCTTAACTCATCGGTATCTGGACAAGGATTCAATCCATTAGAACTCAAGGATGTAATTAGGATAAATTCAACTCAGAATATGATGAATGGAACTAATGTCACATCTACATCTACGCCATCCAATATCAAATCATTTAAGATAAACGGTATTGACCCATTGCCTTTTGCGGTGGTGGGAACAGTAGCAGTTGGAGGTATATTGATGAAAAAGAAAAACGTTCACCTATTCAAAAAGAATCCTAATGTGAGCAACGTCAAAAAATAGAAACATCCTGAACAAATGCGAATTGTTTTATTCTGATAATTTATGTTGGTATAATAAAATCAAACACAAGTCTGTTCAATATGAACATACTAGAAAATATCCTTGGCACAAATTAATATGAAATATGTCTCAAATAGTATCCATTACCGAGAATATAATAAAACAATGTTGTGAAATAAAATGAATAGAAATTTTGTATTAAATTTAAAGAATAAGTTTTATAGAAATGACAATTCAAAAGATGTTAGAGAAAGCGTCATATTTTTATTTTCGAGAAATCAAAAAAATCTACTTCTAAACGAATGCACGATTGAAGACGTACTTCCGCATTTACTTGTTCATTCATCCATAGCTACTATAGATAGTAAGGAGAAAATATGGATTGCAACTTCAATGTTAGTAAGATTTCTTGAAACATTTACAAATAATTTGGTTGTAGTTGAGAATGACTTGCCAGTAGGCATGTTAGGCTGGAAAGAAATCATAAAAGAGTTTCCAAAAATCCAAGATTCTTCATTTTTTTCTGATATGATAGTTCAACAAGTAATGAACAAGGACTTGTGTATCATTCCTCAAAATACTAGAGTTAGTGATCTGCTCAAAAAAATGTGCCAAACGCAGAGAGATTTTGCATTAGTTAAGAGTGAGAATGAAGAATACTCTACAATTTCTGCAAGACGCCTATTGGAAGCAGGAGTATTGTGCAATACCAGAATGAAAATTTCTGACCTACCGTTGAAACTAATTCCTACTTTTAATCACGATGATACCATTGGCACAGTTATAAAACAAATGAATCAAAATGAAACTGAAATACTGGTACTTGAAAACACTCCTCAATTCATTAACCCGCAGATAATATTTGAAAAAATTGTAGAACTAAGTTATCTTAAAAATATAGATAATTTTTTTGATTTAAAGGCAACTGCTCTCAATTTAAAAACTGGAAAGATAATTTCTGAGAATACCTCCATCCCAGACATGTGCAAAATTATGTTACGCATGAAATATCCTTTCGTCATGACGAAAAATAATGTTTTGACACCATGGGATTTGATAATGGCATTTAGTTAGGTGTTAGTATGTTCGAGAAATATGAGGTCACAATAAAATGGAATTAGATCAACAGCAGTCAGACAGAGAAAGATCAATCAAACAATTACGATTACAGTTATTATCACTTACAAAAGAGCTAAATAAAACAACAGAACAATTGCAGATATTAGAATTACATGAAACAAATTTAGACAAAGTGTTTGATGACAAAATATCTACGGAAGAAATAGGGGAATTAATTAGAAAACAAAACAAAATTTCGCACGAAATAATTACAATCAAAAAAAGAATCCAAAAACTTAGTGCAAAAACCATTTTGAAGACAGAATTAATTATATTACCAATACTTGCAATTTTAATAGTCTATGGAATCAGTAACCACTATCAAACAAATTCATCAAATATGCCTGATCCTATTAAAACACGATATTTGATAGAAAATTTACAAGGACAGGCGGATAACACGCATAAGTATTGGAATATTGCTAAGGGTACTTCGTTGACAGTAAGCATAGTAAACCCAGATAACATAAGCTCTGAAAAAATCAATGTCATTAAACAAGCTATACTTTCAACAGAACGCATATACGTCAATAATTCTTCGCTTGTTCAGTCTTCACCTGAAGAAAAATCAGAATATTTTGAGGGTTGGGAAGGGGCTCTAAATACGATTCACAATACTAAATTTTATGTTCCAAGTCAATTTAACATTGTGGAATCTAATGCTGGTCCTGGGCAAATCGTCATATTTTTGTCACATTTGGAAGATCCAGAAGGGTATTCAGGATATACAAGATCTGTTGTAGATGATTCGCAAATATTGAAATCTTATATTACAATTTATGATGCAGATAAGATCACAGATAGTCATTTAGCTGCAATAGTAAGACACGAATTTGGTCATGCATTAGGGCTATCCCATACAAGCAATTCTCAAGATCTAATGCATGCAGTAATTCAAACAGATCGTCCCTACATATCAGAATGCGATATTAATGAACTGCAGTCGTTGTACGATGGAAACATAAGTGATAGCAATTTCTGCAACATTCAAACACATGCTTGATCCGATAACATTTTCTAGTATGTGTTTAATAAAAACTAAAAAGTTCTTCCTTTTTGCAATTTACATAAAACATCAAAATAAGCTTTAATTTGAGCATGTGAGGGATTCAATTCTTTAATCGCAGATATATCTACATTCAATTTCTCTAACTGATTGTAAATTTCTTTGTCTTCAACAGTATCAACTAACGCTTGCAATGAAAATGGTTTCTTCATTATTTCCGTAATCTGACCAAGTTCTTTTATCGAATCTAGAAAAGTTTCATGAACATAACCTGAAGCAAAAATAATTCTCTGGTGAGGATTCTCCGTCAAGATTTTTTTCGCCACTTCTATTCCATTTGCCTTTGGCATCTGATAGTCTAAAATTACTGCATCAAATGGAGTGACAAAATTATTTGTTGATTGTTGCTCAGATTCTATCAGGTATATTTTAACACATTGTTCTCCATCTTTACAAGTTGTAACATCATGACCCTTTGTTTCAAGAACAAATTTGTATTGATCAAGTAGGTCTGATTCATCATCAGCTATTAGTATTTCCATAAATCAATTCAAAGTATTAACAGTATATTTTATTTGCGGGAGTTTGTGCATTATGCACAAACAGGCATTAATCTACTGGTAATAACATCTAAATTCAACTGGGAGCTCCCTATCATTCCCAACACATAGGTTCCCAGTTATTGTTTTTTTCATACAAATGTCCACATTGGAACTATTTCCAATTCATAGTTTCCAGTTCAGTTAATATGCTCTTGATGCATTTTACAATATGATGAAAGATATGTATGTATTAGTATTAGCTGTGATTATAACCATAATTCTATCTACACAGTATGCTGCAGCTTCAACAACTAAAATTGATACGGGATGGGGGAGCAGTGGCATGTCTACCGATACATCCTCTAATAGAATCTATGTGAATAGCTACGTTTTTGGTTTTGTCACAGTAATTAATGGAACATCAGATAAAATAATTACAAAAATACCCCTTGGACAAAATGAATTACTTATTGGCTCAGGACCTGCACATATAGATGTAAATCCGCTTACAAATATTGCTTATGCCACAAATAGATTTTCAAATGAAGTTTCCGTGATTGACTTGAATGCAGATAAGACTGTAATGAACATACAGGTACAAAGTAACCCGTGGGGCGTAGCAGTAAATCCTACAACCAATTTCGTCTACGTTACAAACTTGATATCCAATTCAGTTTCAATCATCAACGGATCTGATAATAAGGTATTAAAGAATTTGGCAGTAGGAAATGGTCCATGGGGAATAGCAGTAGACACATTTACTAATAAAATATATGTTCCAAACAGCCTTTCAAATTCTCTTAGCATCATAGATGGGAATACAAATGATATAATTTCTACAATTCCAGTAAACGGTGGTCCATGGGAAACGGTAGTGAACCCAATCACTAATTTAGTTTATGTTAGTTGCTGGAACGATGGTTCGATATCTGTAATAAATGGAACCAGCGATAACTTGATAACAACTATACCTACAATGACAGGTTCATCAGCAATAACAGTGAATCCTATAACTAACAGAATTTACGAAGCTAATGAACAAACTGGAACAATATTTGAGATAGATGGAAATTCAGATAAAATACTGAATGAAATTAATTCTGGAGTATCTGCAAGAAACATAATAGTCAATCCTCTTACTAACCGATTATACGTATCAAGTCTTTTTTCAAACGATATTGTCTCAATATCTCTTTCTAATTCTAGCTCTTATTTCGACCAGTCGTTAACAAACCGCTCTAAAACCACACCCATGGACATACCGTCAAATAACTACACTATGCTCAGCATTACACCAGAAGAATTACAACAACTAATTGGTAAAAATGCCACATTAAGCATTACTCCGCAAGAGCTTCAAAAACTAGCAGGTAAAAACACTACCCTGAATATGACTCCTGAACAATTACAGCAAATGCTTGGCAATTCTTCTAGAAATGCCTTGCAAGGGTATTCTATCAATACCACATTAAGCATTACTCCGCAAGAGCTTCAAAAACTAGCAGGTAAAAACACTACCCTGAATATGACTCCTGAACAATTACAGCAAATGCTTGGCAATTCTTCCATGAATATGACATCACAAGACCTTCAAAATGCACTATATGGAAATACCACCCTTAATGTTAATGCAGATCTATCATTTTCAAAAGATGAGTTAGGAAATCTTACTGCATCATTAAACAAGTTTTCAAATCAAACAGATAATTCCACACAAGAAAACGATTCTAGCTTAAATCTATTATATGTTACTTGTACTATTAAAAAAATGGATTTAGGTAAGATTTTTGAAAACTTTTCAATACCGTTATCGAACTGTAAGATCACAGAATAAATCAAGATATAGAGTAGATCATAGATTTTATTCCATATGTATCAGATTAGCTCATTCGATATGGCCAATCAGTTATTTTTAAAGCATAAACTTTCATAATTAACATCGGTGATCAAAACAAAATAGGTCCATTTTGTTTCAATCTCTGATGTGATAATATGTACTCAGATATAGAAAAACTTCAATTACAGATGCGTCTAGTGATAGGAATTATATCAGATGCGATAAAAGAAATGGGATTAACAACTAACTTTGAATTTTCTAACATTTCAATAGCTTATAAGGAAAAAAAGAAAATAGAGTCTTTATTACAACTTTATAATAAAATAGCATCAAAAAATACTGGGCTTGATTCAAAATTTAATTTATTATCTCCAGAAATAAGATTTGGAGTATGTAATTTTTTCCATAACATAGAAAACTTTGAAAGAGCACTTGAGATATTAGATGATATAATAAAATTACAACCAAATAATGCAAAAGCAATTTATTGTAAAATATTACTTCAAGAATCTCTAGACATGTTTGAACAAGCAATAGAATCTTGTGACAGTTTATTATTCATAAACCCTAACAATGTTAATGCGTTACACAAAAGAGGAACTCTACTTTTAAAATTGAGAAAGAGGGAAGAGGCAATAGAGTGTTTTGATAGAGTATTAAACAGGAATCCAAATCACGAACCAACACTATACAACAAAGGGGTTATTCTTTCAGAGATGACAAGACGAGAGGAAGCAATAGAGTGTTTTGATAGGGTAATTGAGATAAATGCACGACATGTACTTGCATGGTATAACAAAGGACTGTTATTATCTGAGACTGACCAACAAAGAGCAATAGAGTGTTTTGATAGGGTAATTGAGATAAACCAGGATCATGTACCTGCATGGTATAACAAGGGCCTCAGATGTGAAATGCTAGAACATTTTGACGATGCAGTTGTGTGCTATAACGAAGTTTTACGTATAAACCCAAATCATCTTTCTGCTCTGTTTCACAAAGGCATCATACTGGAAAAGGTCGGTCTTGTAGAGTCTGCGCTAGAATGTTTTGACAAAGTATTGAATACAAATCCAAGACACATGTTGGCATTATACAACAAAGGGGTTATTCTTTCAGAGATGACAAGACGAGAGGAAGCAATAGAGTGTTTTGATAGGGTAATTGAGATAAACCAGGATCATGTACCTTCATGGTATAACAAAGGAATAGCATTTGAATCATTAGACCAATTCGAGGATGCGTTACAATGTTACGACAGAATAATGGAAATAGATGTAAATTATAAAAATATACTTTGCCAAAAAGGAAGACTGTTATCATCAATAGGTAAATATGAAGATGCAATAAAATGCTTTGATATAATACTCGCATCTAATCCCTCTAATACTAATGCGCTTTATTACAAATCATGTGCCATGTTAAAAAATGGACAAAAAGAAGAATCTCTCGACGTGCTGGAATCAATGATTTCCAATGATTCAAGATACAAAGACGTGTTAAAAGATGAGAAGGATCTTGAAGCATTCAAGATTGACAAGAGATTTCAAAGATTAGTCAATTAACCAAACGAATGTTTTTCGTCGTTACACGAATGTTTGTTATAAACAAACAAGATACTATATGGAAATATTCTATAGATGGATTAGATGTATTAAGATGACCTTAAGAATACTTGTAGCAGACGATAGTCAGGATCTAGCTGATACTTACAAGATAGCACTTGAAAATAGAGGGCATGCAGTTACCACAACAAGAGATGGTATAGAATGTCTTCAAATGTACTCTGATTCTTTAAAAAATGAAAATAATGAAATTAAATCATTTTTTGATGTTGTGATTTTAGATCAACAAATGCCGAGCATGGATGGCATAGATGTAGCAAGAGAGATTCAAAGAGTAAATTCAAAACAAAGAATAATTTTTGTTACGGGATATGGAACAGAAGTTATTAAGAAATTAAGAGGCCTCAGAGAAGAAGTAGAGGTAATGAATAAACCGTTTACATTAAAGGCATTAATAATTCAGATTGAAGGATGGTCTCTCTTTATGTGGAGAGAGCATGCGAAACGTGGATTTAAAGAATGGGATGGATATTCTGGAACCTCGGTACCTGTAGGTCCGAGTAGATCTACATAACACAAGATTAATTTGGAAAGCACATTATGAACTATCAAAAAGCTAGTACTGGTTTAAGACTGGGAGCATCGGTTGGCATAATAATATTGATGTTAGGAGTTGCAATCGCATTGAGTATTGCTATAACCTCAAACATTAGAGATCAAATGAAAGTTGTAACAGATTTCAACACTCCACTTGAAAAAACAGTTGTCCAGATAAATGATCTACAAAAAGATCAAGAAAATTCAGTAAATGACGCAATTAAATTTTTACAAACAAAAAATATTCAAGGCGTGAGATTATCTGAAGATGAATTCCATCATTATAACAATCTTATAAATAATGAAATCTCCCAAGTAAAAAACATTGTAGATATTGATGCCACCACATTACCCCAAGATTATGTTGATTCCTCTTCTAAATTAATCCTGACAAAGATAAATGTGATAAATGATCTTAATTCTCAATATGCACAATCTGCAGATGTCATTTTTGCATCTACATACTCAATAGATGAAAGTAATCTTAAACCACTTGTAACCGATTTGAAAGAAAAAGAGGCATTACTAGATATGAAACAAACTGATTTGTTGGCATATATTGAATCATCTTATCAAAATATTGAAACATCAGTAGATGAAAATAAACAGAAATTTTTGACTCTTGAAATAGTCATAATAATATTGGCTGGCGTAATCTCATTGGCATCAAGTCATTTCGTAAACCAAATTAACAAAGATTTGATGCGTGAAGTGATCAAAAAAACAAAATCACTTCAAAAAGCAAATGAAAAACTTAAAAAATTAAATGTATTAAAAGATGAATTTATTAGTGAAGCATCTCATGAACTAAAAAGTCCACTTAACCCAATTTATGGATTCGTGGAATTAGCAAAATGTGGCGATATTGGAAAAGAAGAAGCATTAGCAGGCATTGTAAAACAAGCACATCAGATAGAAGACATAGCAAACAAAATGCTCGATTTGGGAAAAATCGATAAGAATAGATTGCAATTATCAATCGAAAAATTTGATTTGAAGGATCTTACATCCGAGATTGCAGAATTAGCACGAATTAGTTTGAACAAAAATATCACTATAACAACAGAACTAGATAGAGTTGAAATTGAAGCAGACAGAGTCAGAATTGGCCAAGTAATCCGAAACATACTCAATAACGCCATTAAATTCACACATGAAGGACACATACGTATATCATCATCCCACTACGATTCCAATGCAGAAATCAGAATAAGTGATACTGGCATAGGAATACATTCCGACATACTTCCAAAATTGTTTCAAAAATTTGTTACAAAGAACTACGGGAGAGAAAATCTCGAAGGGAATGGTTTGGGATTATACATATGTAAAGGAATTATCGATGCGCATGGAGGAAATATTCAGGCGTACAATAATCAAAACGGTGGTGCCACCATACAATTTTCAATCCCTATAAAACATAATAAATGCATTAGAAACATTTCACCTCTCCTCAACTAATTGTTTGTACGACTTAAACAGACTAGTATTAATTTATCAATCATGCAAATAAAATTACGATATGGGTCTCCAAATACTTTCAGGAGAAGACAATGAATTTGCAGCACTACAATATAGAAAGATATTTGAAAAAAATCAACATAACATTACAATAGCAAGAGACGGAGAAGAGTGTGTACTAAAGTATAAAAAAGCATTAGAAAATTGCCCTCAAAATTCAGATCCATTCGATGTAGTCTTGCTTGACTTTGTCATGCCAAAGAAAAACGGCGTACGCGTAGCAAAAGAAATACTTGACTTGAGACCTCGCCAAAAAATCATTTTTGCGTCTGCATTTGGAAGTGGAATTTTAGATGATGCGTCAGCTATTTTAAAAGACTCTGTAGAAATACTCCAAAAACCATTTTCACTAGAATTTTTGGTTAAAAAAATAGAAAATGCATGCATGTTAAAAAATATGCATTAATTCGATATTTCCACTTTGGAATCTATTATAGCCTACAAATTCCACATTTCTTATTTGTTATCTGACATATTACTGAGTATGCCTAGTATGATGAGTTTGGACATACCCGAATCCATGATAAAAAGTATCGAAAAGATGGCCAAAACCAAAAATTGTTCCAGTAATACAATTATAAAATTGGCAGTTGCAAAGTTTCTATTTAATCAAACTTTGCAAACGCCTGACATACATAAAGATAAAGATATCACAGATAAATCCATACACAAGTCTACAGATTTATCTAAAGAAATTCCAATGGAAAAAATAATTTCTGTTCAATACACCTTGGACGATGGAAGAATAATTCACATACTAAGAGAGAAAAAGACACGTTAAATTTTCAAATAACATTTGTTTGTCGCATTTCATATTTTTGTGAAATATTTTTTGGCAGTCTAATGGTAAAAATGGTAGGTTGAGAACGTACAGAGATTGTACCACCATGTTGTTCCACAATACTCTTGCAAATAGACAAACCAAGCCCTGTTCCAGTTTGTTTGGTTGTAAAAAGAGGATCAAATATTTTTTGAAGTATTCCTGCAGGGATGCCAGGTCCAGTATCTTCAAACTCTAATTGTATACTTGAACCTAAGTCCATCATCCTGATTTTGATTTCACCTTTGTCTTCCATAGCTTGAATTGAATTAATAATTAGATTTGAAAATACAGCCTCAAGTTTTCTTGAATCGCAATTTATTTGCATGTCTGAGTTTGGCTTCAATATCTTTACGTCAGGAGGAATCATTACATTGACAATGGAGCTATCAAGAGTTGCAAGAATGGACGTAGTTTGAAGAGTAAGATCAGATCGTTTTACAAAATTTAACACGTCATCTATTTGATGGGCCATTCGCTGTACTGCCCTATCAAATCTAGTGAAATGTTGCAATCTTTCCTCTACTCTCATGTTTGGTTTTACACGCATTATATCCATCGTGTTTTTAACTATGGATAACGGATTACGTAAATCATGAGCTAATCTTGCCGCCAATTCACCTATTACAGTAAATTTTGCAGCTTTTATCAGGTCTTGAGTTTTTTCGTCAACTTGTTTTGCAAGAAAATCACGCTGCATCGATAGTTCTTGTTCTTTAGCTAACACCCTGTCAAGCTTTTCCTTTAACTCAACTGTCATTTTGTTGTAATGAATTTTTTGTTGTTCTAGTTCATGATTCGATTTAACAAGCTCATCATTCTTTTTATTCATAGATGCACTTAGATCAAGTAAAAATCCAACTTTGTCTTGTAAATCATGATTTATTTTTGATAACTCTTTGATCTTTTCCATTGATTCTGACGCCAGTTGATTTAGGAGTTTTTCCTTTTCTTGTAGTTCCGTCTTTGTTGCATCTAACTCTTTAAAAGCACGTCCAGTAAGAGTATTAAGATCTTCAATCAGTGTTTTTTTATCAGTTTCCACAGGTTGTTGTGTCAATCCCAACATCACATACTTAGAAAGAGACATTAACTCTTATGGTTGTCTGAAATGAACAAACAAGTTTTATTCTTATAAAATAAGATCTAAAAACATGAATCATATTCAAAATTTAACATAGTGCAAACCATAAAGTAGGTATGATCTCGGTAGATAAGATCATACGCATTTCCGCAATGAACAAGCTAATTGTCCAAGGATGTATGAAACGTGATAGGACTACAAATAAAATCAATGTTCCACGACATCAGTCAAAATGGCGTCTGAGATTTAATTGGAAAATATCTCACACATACTTGTCTATAGAAAAATATCAAGCCCAAGACTTCAAACTGCTCGATTAATAGAATTGTATCAAGATTAACAAGCCATCCACCCATCATATCATTCATTATAGCATATGTCAATGAGACAACCTGATCAAAACGTGAAAAGCCAAACAAAACGTCATTTTGATGTATTTGTATTACACGCACATTATTTTGTATTTGATCTGAGGTAAGTGAGTCATGGAACATCAGATTGGAAACAACTTGTTTTTCATCCGAATAGATTGTATTACCTCTTTCAATCCAGACTAGAGTGCTACCAAGATAAGCAATGAAAAACAAAGATATTGCAATAACTACCTTTCCAGATTTCCCTTTCATCATTTTTGTCATTTGTTCTATAAAGATAGTGCCAAAATATCCGAGCTTGTTTTTATGAGCAAGAAATGTAATTAATATCATAAGAGAAGAAACTAATCCTAAACTACCAATCCAATGCGGTGAAACATAGGCATAGAAAGCCATCCTGGTAGGAAGAAAGATTCCCGTAATAACAGAAAACATGATTAGTTTATCTCTAATATCCAGTAACCGTGTCTCCAACTTCTATCATTCCCACTGATATTTGTTCGAGGTAGGTTATTTATTTATCTCAAAATTTGTTGTTTTGTCAGATGAGATTTTTATAATTTTTAAATTCTTATGGTTATGTTTTGTTACAATGCCGTAAAAAATTAATTTTATATTGATTTTTCAGTTTTTTTATAATTTGAAATTATTGTCATTTTTGCAGAGTTTAGATTGAATTTTACCCATCTTCCAAAATTCTCGCCTATATCTTCTGAAATTATAAGTATGCCATTTTCTTTTAAAATTTGTTTTATTGCAGAAATATTTCTGGTTCCAACATTAAATAAGCTGGTTTCTGATTCATGAGAAAATATCGTAGCCCCTCCAGCTATTTTTGCACGAATTCTTTTCAAATCTGCTCCCTTTGAAATCATTTTATCTATCATATGTGCAAATGCAACATCTGCAAATTTTCCAATTTCATCATCCACAAGGATTGATTTGTTGTTAGTTTTTCTAGGCAACATTACATGCGCCATGGCTGCAACTTTAGCTTGTACGTCAAAAAGACAAAATGCTACACATGAGCCTACAAATGTTTTTAATTCATCGGTTTCGTCATCTGTTATTGCCAATTCTCCCATTTTTATCTCTATTACACGGTTCATCAGGATCAACCTGTTATGCTATTAGTTTCTTTACTTCCTTTGGATCTTGTATCAAGAGCATTTGTAGCCTCAAGCCAGACACAGCCCCACAGAATTCTACTGATGATAAGACCAGAGTATTCGACGAGTCTTCAAGATCAGATATTATTGCTTCAAGCAATGTTTTCATTGATTCAATCGCAAATCCTGGAAGAGACGACCAAATCTCATACCCCATATTGTCAGATATGGCATTGACAATAGATGCAGTCAATATGTTTCCAATTTCAGAAATGGATGAAATAAAAAGATGATCAGTTTTATTTAATTGTAAATTACTCAAAAGTTTACTTGCTAATGGCCTGGATTCTTCTTCTAACATATACCACAATATTCCCATTTGTAAATCGCCATTACACTTGACATATACTGCGGACATAGCATTCATCTCTTCAAAATTTAGACTGAGTTCATCCAAATTTGAAATTGAGACCATCTGAGTTTTTTTCAAATAATATGTTACTGGCTCTTCAAGAATTCTACTAAGTGAAGGGATTGTTTTAGAAACAATGAATGAGCTTAAAACATGGTCCAGTCGTAACAAAGTATCATTATTCTGTTTCATTTTTGCTCATTATTATCCAGTCATTTCTTGAACTTATGACGTATGAGTAAACTCATGTTTATCTCGACCTGATAACTTTGCTTATCACCATAGCTACATTTGATCTATCAAATGGTTTTACCACATAATCTCTAGCACCTGATCTTATTGCGTCTTGTACAATGTGCTTTTGTTCCACAGATGTAACCATGAC
>DATFDB010000116.1:0-9583 GCA_035252445.1 Nitrosotalea sp.
CCTTCTTGCTTTCTGTCTTCTAGCGTGTTTACAATATCTGCAGGGCTGGCAGTTACAAGCCTGACAAGGCCTGTAGTAATGAGGTAGTTTTGTGCACTTGAAAGCGCATTGGAGAATGCAAAGTTGGCATTTTCTTGCTGATAGTATAACTCATGAAGCCTCTCTGTTGACTTGGTAAGTGTGTTGTACTCGTCTTCGCAGTCCATGTTGAATCAAACCTCCTGACCGGTTCTTATCTTTTGATTTTGAGGCGCAGAAAATGGGTCATGAATTTGCTTTTTTTGACCTTACGAATACTATTAACCAATTTACTGCTTAAATAGCAAATTTGAAAGAAACGCTTGAAATGCCATACGACGAAATCTATTACCAAAGGCTAAAGGAAGAAGACCCTGAAGAATACATGAACATACAAAGCCGATAGGAAGAACTCGAAAGACTATTTCTTCTTTCCTATTTTGTTATACTGCACTGACCGGATATTCCTCTTACTGCAAGATAATACGTATAACTCAAAATTGCAATTGAAACTAGTCTTAACGGTATGTCATACTGCGTAAGAAATGCAGTAGCTGTACCTCCAACTGATCCTAAAGCAGAGGCTGTAGCAAATCCTAATGAGCTACAACTACATGCTCCTGCACTCGCTCCTATTATAGTTCCCAAAAACCCACTACCTGTTTTTTTCACACTTTCTCCAAGAAGACGGATTCTGTATATGCTCAGGCTTGCAACAATGCCTGAAAGTGATGCGACTATAACTATCAAGACAAAATTCAGAACCTCACTCTGTGGTATGTAGAAAGAAAATAACGGCGCAAAGAAAATAAACTGTGACATGTAAGATAGGAAAATAAAGAGTCCACAAAATATGCTGACTGCTAATCCTGTATATCTGCCATTTGAAAAAACTAACTTTAATGCTTGTTTTTGCATTGGATTAGATCCTTCACACAATTATTTAATTTCAACCATCCACATTATGTCTTCATTTCATGCATTTTTACAAATGGGTTAAAATATGGACCAAAAGTATATCGACTAGAGACTCGAAAGATGGATAAAAAGCCAAAAAACACAGACAAAAAGATACCTGCCAAGTCGCCATCAAAGAATAAAAACAAACTGATTGTAATTGGGATAATTGCTGCTATCATCGCTGGGGCTGTATACTTTCTTCACAAATCTGATAATACTGTAGATCCTGCATATGCGGCAGTAGATGGAATTCCATGTGAGACCCAAGAATACTCTACTTACCACATACATGCGCATCTTGATGTCTTTGTCGATGGTCAACATACTACAGTGCCACAATACATTGGAATTATGGATAGCAAATGCCTATACTGGCTTCATACTCACGACAATAGTGGAATAATGCATATCGAATCACCATTGCAACAAAACTTTACGCTGAATCAATTTCTTGATGTATGGAGAACAACAAGTACAAGTGCACCACCAAGTGGTGAACCTATAATATTTGTCAACGGGCAAGAGGTCTCTACGAAACTATCTGACACTCAACTTAACGCACACGATGAGATTACAATTGTATATGGACAAGCTCCTCCAAACATACCTTCATTCTACCAATTTCCTGAGGGTCTCTGACATATCACACTATCAATAGTGTTCTTGTTAACTGAAAAAATAGAAAAACTAACTAATTTCTAGTCAGTTTTTCATATCCGCATCTAGTACACACAAATTTCTTTCCAATGTCAAAAAGAGGACCGTTACATTTTGAACATTTTTTCATTTTTTATCGTCCACACAACCAAAATAAAAAGTATGATGTATATCTTATGAACGAAACATTGCTTGTGAGATCATGATTTTTTTGTACGTCGTTTCTTTTTCTTGTTCTTGTAATGCCATAGAAATATCAGAAAGCCTATGACACTTGATACGATGGTTCCAATCCCAACAACTGGAACAATAAAAAATTGGCCAACCCATATCCCATTTGCATCGCCTATCTCAAGCAACCCCCTTTGTCTTGCAAAAACACTAAACGAATTATCTATAGAATATGTCTTGTTATTATCATCTGAATACGTCCCATTTACATGAACAGTGGCATGGGTAGGGTCTAGATTTTTTTGAGATTGTACTACAAATTCAAAGTCAGTAGATCTACCGGCACTCAACTCGCTTATTGCAAGAGATTTTTTTCCGGCAAGCTGCAGTTCTGATGAGTATGCTGAAAGTTCGACGTTATGTGCGTTAGAACCTTGGTTTACTATTGTTCCCTTGATGGAAAAAGGCTCACCTGCAAATACATCGCTTGGAGTTTGAAGGTTGAGTGATAAAGAAGGCTCTGACGCTGTAAGAAACTGAGTTGTCTGTGTTATGGTGTGCTTTACTGGCTGTGCATCAAAAAACCCCTTGATGAAATAATCGATTTCTATATTGGCAACAAAGTTTCCGTCTGGAACACCGCTCTTTACTGTAGAGTTGAAATCATTTCCTAAAGTGGAATCTTTTGCAAGCTTATCAAGATGAAAGCTATTTTGCTGTATGTCAAGCTCGGGGCATGTTATTGTAACTGTAATATTTGATACCTGATCAGCAGTGGCCTTGACAACCGAAGACAGCACAAACTGCTTGCCTTGCATTATGATGTCAGGATAGTTTAAGCTTAGCTGTATGTTAGGATCTGTAACATTATTTTGAGTTGCATATGCAGGTATGAATAAAACTGGTAAAAACAATATCAGAAAACAACATATTGCAAACTTGAATGCTTTCATCCTTTTGATATGAATTGTGCCATATATTCAAAATTTCTATTTGAAGTCTATTCGTAATTGTGGCCAAGAAACACAACTGATGCCTTTTTTGTATGCTTATCTACCCATGATACTTTAGAATATCATGAAAGCAAAGTTCAAGACAACTTGTTCTGAATGCAGAGCAGAAATCAGCGTAGGAGCAGAAATTGTAAAAACCCCTTCAGGAAAATGGGTCCATAAACACTGTGCTCCAGACTCTACAGAGTTACCATGATATTTTTCTAAGATGTTATCAGGACAGTATTGTTCTAAGTGCAGGAGTAAACTGCATACTGTCCCTGAATCCCTGCCGCTCTGCTGACGTTTGTCGCAGTTGTATCATTTTCTAGGATCAGGTGACACTTTGTACTATCATTCACATACATTCCATGTTGTTTGTTAGTTAACGAAAGGGCAGTGTCTACCGAAGAAGTGACTGGATGTTTCTGCGTATCAAAATAGAAATGTGCTACAAGTTCTGGTACTGCTATTATCAGAACAACCAAGATGGCAAACATGTTTATTCGTTTTTTCTGTTTAATGTCCAAACGATTTTTTGATTTTGGTGAACATTATATTAAGATACTAGACAATTTGCACAGGTTACGTTTTTAAAAATAAAATGGATAATCCTACAAATGTAGGATTGCCGCCAAGATGCCTGCTCCAATCATAGCCCCAAGACCGAGAAACAAAAGGTCAAAGGCAACCACTTTCTTAAATGAAGCATGTACTTGCATCTTCCACACGCTGGGCTTTCTTGATTCAAGTTTATTTTGCATACCTTACAATAAGGAAAAAACTAGATAGGTTGTTTTCAGCTAGGTTTCTTATTTGTAAGCTACAATGTTGACAACATATCATATGTCAGGTATGACTCATGTATACCATGAAAATAGAATGCATGTATTGTGGCTCTACCACTACAGCTGTTCGTTATAATGATAAATACAAAGGGCTTAGAGGTTCCTGTCATAAATGTGGGGCTGATTGGCCAGAGTCGTGATTTTCTGACCATTCACCTCTCAAATTCATTCCAAATTGAATCTATTTTGTTTCTGAGCTCCATTACATCAATTTTTTCCATAAACTCTCTTTCGATTCTGTATCCGAACACTTCATTTTCGCTATATGATGGGTCAACCAGGCTGTCTTCTACATGCGGTATGGCTTTTGTCTTCCATTCCCTCATTTCAAATAACCATACAGAATCATTCAAATCTGAAAAATTTATGTCATCGTGACCTATGAAAAGTACATGACATTTGGGAAGATTCTCATAGAGTTTTTCATAAGCAATCATTTGTGCTTTTGAAACAAGTATTCTGTCATCATGAAATATTTTGAGCTCAAAAATCATAAAACCTCCATTGTGTTCAATCAACCAATCAATATCTGTACCGCCAGATGTTTTCATGCGCTTTGATATTATGTTGCCAAGAACTTCTCTTGTTTTTGCAAATAAGAGAGGATTTGATATTTTGTGTTTTGGTTCATCTAGTTCGTCTTTGACATGTTTTGGCCTATGTTTGTCTGGAATTGCCTTTTCCTTCTGATTGTATACAATATCTGCAAGACTGGGCTTGGTGTCATATGACATTTGAAGAAAATAGACTTTGGCTATCTTATAGATGCACAAAATCAATTTTTAGAAACAAACAGCTATGCTAAGATGTCTCAGGAAAAGTGGCTAGGAACGTGTGTGTTGCAGTGTATACTTACCAAGATTTATTCTGACTTTATCTAACATTGTATGTGGTCAAAATCAAACTAAGGCTACGGATTGATGCACCAAGAGAACTAGTGTGGGACATAGTATCTGATATTGACAACGACTCTTATTTTTGGAGAGGTATTACATCAATTAGAAATCTTTCAAAGAACAGAAACATAACGATTCGTGAGGTAGTACTTGGAAAGGATAATGTTTGCCTTCAAGTGCTAAAAACGCACTCACTAGAACGAATTCAAACACAATGGGTAAATGGAGTAATATCTGGAACCCGGGACATTCTGTTATTTCCTTTAAACAATGCCACACTTCTTGAGATTCAAATGAACTATGATTTTCCTGGAATAGGAAAACAGGATTCCAAGAGATTGACAGAATTATTCCAAAATGAAGCCGAGCTTGCAGTTGAACTGATAAAAAGAAGATCCGAAGGATGTGAATATGATATTCCTGTAGCTACAGGAAAATTGTGGGTGAGCTAATGACAAAAAACCGCAAAACCAACCAAGTTCTTTTTGACAATTCCTATGGTAGACCTGCTGAATTTGAGAAGACAGATTATGATGCCATGGCCACAAAATGTCCCACTGTTGGATGCAAGGGCGCTCCAATAATTACAGATACATCATCTGGTGAAATAATATGCGGCTCTTGTGGGTTTGTGCTCCTTGAAAGATCAGTTGACCAAAACCCAGAGCGTATGGCAGATGCAACAGAATTTATCACAAAAGCAAGAACTGGTCCTGAACAATCGCTTGCCATGTATGATATGGGCATGATGACTGTAATTTCCGATAAAGATGCAATGGGTCACTCTCTATCTAGCTATATGAAGAACACCTTTGGTAGACTCAAGGTACTCAATAGCAGAAGTAGAACTACATCATCTAACCGCACTCTAAGATCTGCACTCTTGCTTCTCTACTCACTCAAAACAAAGCTAGGATTGCCAGATTCAACAGTGGAAAATTCTGCATACCTTTACCGAAAAGCTATGCAAAAGAAGATCACTATTGGGAGAAGCGCAAAAGGAATAATGTGTGCCTCTATCTATTTGGCATGCAGGCAGACTGACATTCCTCGTTCTCTTTCTGATATATCACATGCAGCTAACGTGAATAAAAAAGAGATAAGTCGTGCATGCCGAAATCTAATTGAAAAGCTTGAGATGTCTTTAGATCCTTCTAATCCTGCAGAATTTGTGACAAAGATAGCACATGAGGCAAATATCAGCGAAAAAACACAGAGAGATGCACTAAAAATTATTTTGCAACTGACTGAAAAAGGAACAACGGCAGGGAAAAACCCAATGGCTCTTGCTGCCGCAACTCTTTACTTGTCATGTGTTCTAAACGGAGAAAAAAAGACCCAGTTTGAAATAGCCAAGGCTTCTGGAATAACCTCTGTAACTATACGAAACCGCTATACTGCACTAAAAAAAGAGATTAAAATTAAATAAACAAAAAACCTAGTTACAAAAATCTAGATTGAAATTTTTAATTTTTTCTAGCCCAAAGATCTGGAATGCTTTTGAGTATGAGGCCTTTCTCCAGGGTATTTTCTTCTCATATGTCCGGATGGTCTTCCATATAATAATTCTAAGAACCAAGCCTCGTGCTCTATCTCTTCTCTGAGTATGTCTTTTGCCACATCATATGTAGCTGGGTCTTTACCATGTGTCATCTTGCATACCTTATTCCAATTTACGATAGCTCCCTGCTCTGCCTTGAGACATTTTTCAAGTATAGCTTTAGTATCAGTTGGGCTTGTGGGCAATTGCAAAAACTCACAGCCAGACATCTTGATAAATGCCTGGGCATCAAGAGGCAACTTGCCTCCGAGCTCATAAATTCTAGAAAGACATGATTCAAAGTGACTAAGATCTTCAAGTCTTGCGTCTTCTATGATTCCTTTTAATGACTCGCCGTCCATTCCTGTACAGTGAGCTCTGAGATTTGTAAAATAGTAATATGCAGTAAACTCTACTGACGCATTGTAAACTAGAGCATTAATCAGCTCCTTTATGTTGATACCATTTTGTTCCAGCACCTTGACTCCGATAACGTTTGGTTCCTTCTTAGTCACAGATACGATTCAGGATTGCTGGACGATATAAAGAGATCGTTCTTTTATTACAAGGCTTAAAATAGTTAGATACCTAATGATTAGTTATCTATGTTATATGGCAAAATATGATTTTGAAAATAGTATAGGGTTTTTAGTAAACAACACCGCAAAGGCCTTTCAAAAAACTCTGGATTTGGAACTTAGGAAAAAGGTAGGCGTAACAATTAGCCAGCTGCGGGTAGTTGTGACCCTCATTCAATATCCATGTTCAACCCAAAAAGAAATTGCAGATAAAGTTGGAGTTGAAGGGGCAACACTTGTGCCAGCAATTGACAAAATGGAAAAGGAGGGATTGCTCAAAAGAAAGCCTGATTCGAAAGACAGGAGGGTAAATAGAATATACTTGACCCCCAAGGCAGATTCTCTGTGGAATTCTATGATGGAATGCGCCCTACACATACGCAAAGTTTCTACAAAAGATGTCTCAGAAGAAGAAATCGCGACTACTCTGAATACGTTAAAAAAGATATCAAAAAACCTGTATGCATATTTTGAGGTTGATACTGCCGTGGCAATACCACGAAAAAATCTGAGGTAAAATAAATGGTAATGTCAAAGACTCCAGAAGACGCATCTCTTGACAAGATATCCAAAACCGCATGGAAAACACTAGTAATCCTAAGCCTTCTTGCAACTATGGTGATGTATGCTGAAACAATGCTTGTTCCGGCAATTCCAGATCTTATCAAAGACTTTCACATATCTTATAGCACATCATCATGGATTCTCACCACCTATCTGGTAGCGGGAGCAATCATGACTCCAATTGCAGGAAAACTCTCTGATGTCTATGGAAAGAAGAGGATGTTGCTTATCATTATACTAATTTATGCGGCGGGAGTATCGCTTGGGGGATTTGTAGCAAATATCTATGAAATGCTGACAGTTCGAGTAATTCAGGGAATTGGAATGTCGATGTTCCCAATAGCCTTTGGGTTGATACGAGAACAATTCCCTTTAAAAAAACTAGCCATAGGACAAGGAATAATATCTTCAATGTTTGCGGCTGGCGCGGTAATAGGACTAGTTGCAGGGGGACACTTGATTCAAAACTATGGATGGCAAGCCACCTTTTTTTCAATAATTCCTGTTGTAATTACACTAATAGTTATAGTACAGAGATTCATACATGTAAACGAGGCGCATCCTCACTGGAAAACTGGTGAGCAAAATTATCCTTCCAGAAACATAAAAGCCAGTATCGATATACAAGGGGCCATAACTCTTGCAGTGTCTGTAACTGCATTTTTGATGGCTCTAACCTTTGTTGAAACAGGAGACTCGGTATCATCCACAACAATGCTTGGTCTTGTTGCAATTGGAATTATCTATTTGATTCTCTTTGCTATAATTGAGCGAAGATCAAGATTTCCTCTGATTGATCTTAAGGTGTTACTCAACAAGACTATACTTCCTGCAAACATCATGATAATGGTTGTTGGAATGTCTATGTTTATGGTATTTCAAACAATTCCTGTATTGATTAGAAGTCCAATCCCGTTAGGATTCGGCGAAGATCCAGTCTCCACTGCAAACGTGCAACTACCTTTTGCTCTTGTTCTGCTAATCTTTGGACCTACATCAGGCTTTATTATATCAAAACTTGGTTCCACAAAACCAATAATTGCTGGTAGCATAATTGGTGCAGCTGGCTTTGCTACTCTTTTAATGTATCACTCTACGGAATTTATGATCTCAGTAAGCCTTGCAATTTTGTCAACAGGTCTATCACTTATCAATGTGGGTGCAATGAATGTGATAATGCTTGCGACTCCAAAGCAAAATGTCGGAGTGTCACTTGGTATGAGTACACTCATCAGAATAATCGGGGCATCTGTGGGACCTGCAATGGCTGGAATGTTCATGCAGACTCATAAAACGACAGTATCAGGTATGGCAGGAACCTTTCCGACTTCAGATTCTTACAACCTGATATTTCTCTGTGCCTTGGCAGTTTCTCTTGCATCAATAGGCCTTGCAATATTCCTGAGAAGATCTGTTTCTAAAACACTAGTTCATACAAAATAATCTTATGACTGGTCTGCTGAATCCTTTTCAAGTTTGCTTTTAAGCAAGTCGTTCTCATTTTTGATTGATTCGTATTCCTCTCTTGTTCTTGTCAGCGCGGCCTTGACTATGTCAAGCTCCTTTTTTGCTGCCTCATACTTTGAATTAAGTGCAGCTGTTACTGCACCTGCGGCCTCTACTATTTTTCTAGTGTCATCTTTTTTTCCGACTAGCGCAAGTTCTTTTTCTATAAACTCCAGCTCATTTTTTACTACTAGTATTTCTTTTTTCTTGAACTCATGTTGAGACTTGAGAGACTCGGTTTCATCTCTTGCCTTTTGTACTAATGCGTTTGCTTCCTCAATCTCTTTCTTGGATATGCTTATCTTTGATTGTATGTCTTCAAGCTCATTTGCCTTGACTTCTTTTTGGGATTCTATCGTAGCCAACTCATCTTTTACATGCTGGATCTGCTGTCTTATTGTGTTGACTTCACTCTGATTATACTGTGATTTTACCATATAGAGTTCAGACTTGGCAGCCTTGACTTGGTTCAGTGTTGTTTCGAGTTCTATCTTGCTTGAAGAAATTTCTGAATATAGAAAATCTCGCTCTTTTCTTGCCGCATCACACTCTTTTGTAATTGCATCAAGTTCAGATTTCACACCATCAAGTTTTCTTGCATATGAGTCAAGCATAAGGGCGCTTTCTTGTATATCGTTTTTTATCTGGTCAAGTTCATTCTGTGGATGTTCTTTTTGTTCTGCATCGCTTATCGATGTACTCTTTTTTACAAATTCTTCTTTCTCAGTTTCTTTCTTTGAGCGTCCAAAGAGCCCCATTAATAGAACATGTTTTACATGGTAAGAAAAGTATTCTCTTTTTCTAAAATATGTATCTGCTAAGGTTTCTTCTTCTTAAGGAAACTTATGTAAAA
>DATFDB010000117.1:0-6959 GCA_035252445.1 Nitrosotalea sp.
CAACAAAAATCTAACTTTTAATTAGGCACAAATGTGGTCTCTTGTAAATGGCTGAATTGACATGTGTTGGTTGTGGCCCAGGAGACCCCGACCTTCTTACAGTAAAGGCAGTAAAAGCCATTCAGAATGCTGACGTAATACTGTGTCCCACATCAAAGGAAGGAAAAGAAAGCATAGCATATTCTATAATATCATCACTAGTTGATAATTCACGGAAACCAGATATTGCAAATTTAGTATTTCCAATGGTAAAAGACAAGGAAACCCTTGAAAACACTTGGGAAAACAACGCACGCATAATAGCAGACAAAGTTAAGGATGGAAAAAATGTTGTATATCTTACAGTAGGAGATCCATCACTATACAGCACGTGGATTTACATCCAACGCGAACTCAAATCAAAATATCCTGAAATCAAGATAACAGTAATTCCTGGAATAGTGTCCATGTTTGCATTTGCATCCAAAGTCGGAATAAGCATAGCAGAAGGTGATGAAACAGTTGCAGTAATACCTGCATGCTATGATCTTTCCAGAGTCAAAGAGACTGCAAAGAACTGTGATACCATGATATTTCTAAAGGATGGTAGATATTTTGATCAAGTCATCACTCTGCTCCGAGAAGCTGGCTTTCCTGACAGCTCGCTTTTTGCCATAGCGCAAGACGTGGGAACAAATGAAGAGATTGTCAAAAAGTTAACGCTAGGCGAAGTAACAAAGGACACGTTAACCAGCAAGTACTTTTCTATAATGGTGGTAAAACGTGCATAAGGTATACTTTGTTGGTTGTGGCCCAGGAGACCCCGACCTTCTTACAGTAAAGGCAAAAAAACTGATTCAGAAAGCCGACATTGTAGTGTATTCAGGGTCATTGATTCCAAATGATATTGTTCGTCTCTGTAAAAAAGCCAAACTGTATGATGCTGCAAAACTAGTGCGAGAGGAAATTTTTAAAATTTTACGCGATGGTGCATTGCAGGGAAAATTGGTTGTTCGATTACATGACGGAGACCCTTCTATCTATGGAGCAATAAGGGAACAAACTGACAATCTCAAAAAAGATGGAATACAGTTTGAAGTTGTGCCTGGAATCACATCATTTCTTGCATCTGCCGCTGCACTTGGCTGTGAGCTCACACTACCCGGAGTTACTCAAACCATTATTATCACAAGGGCAGAAGCAAGGACCAAAGTTCCAACAAGAGAAAAAATCTCAGAGCTTGCAAAGCACAAAGCTACTATGATATTCTATCTAAGCGTACACCTGATATCTGATATTGTAAAAGAAGCTATCAAAGGGGGATATTCAAAATCAACTCCAGCTGCTGCAATCTATAGGGCAAGTTGGAAAGATGAAAAAGTGATAACCGGCACACTAGAGACCATTGCAAAAAAAATTCGAGATGAAAAAATTACAAAAACTGCAATCATAATAATTGGTGATATAGTAAATCCAAAACAGTATGAATATTCTAGGCTATATGACAAGACCTTTAGCCATGGATACAGAAAAGCCAAAGTCATTTCATAACTTCAATACTTTGTTTTTAATTCCTATTTTTTGTAGTTTTTCTTGAAAAACTTTGATGTCACCTGACGCAAAGATCTTTAACTTGCACGTATCTGATTTTTTATTTTTTAAAAGCAGTGAAACTTTGTCTGCCAGGCAATTTGCAGGATCAATGAATGTTACATTGGGAAATACTTGTTTTAGCATTGGAAGCAGAAATGGAAGATGTGTACTAGATAGTGTCGCGACATCAGCATTCTCCTTTTGAATTGGTTGTAATATTTCTCTAATCTGTTTTTTGCAAAATTCTTTTTTTGAAATAAACTTGCCTGATTCTACAAGGTCTACCAAAGGTGATGCGTCGATCTTGATCACTTCAATTCCAGTAGGAACTTGTTCTTTGATGTAATTTTGCAATTCTTTACTTTTAACAACTGATCTAGTAGCAAGAACTGCCATTGTTTTTGTTCTAGTTTTTTTTGCAGCAACTTTCAGAGGTGGATATATTCCTAAAACTCCCTTTTGTTTTTCTGGATTCAATAAAAGAGATGGCGTATTTGATGCAACCACTATCAAATCCGGCTCGAACTTTTCTTTTAGTTTTTTAATAGTCAATTTGATGATTTTTTTTAGTTCGCCAGTTGACTTTGTACCGTACGGAAAACTATCTTGATCGGCAAAATAGATTATCTCCAACTTGAACCTTTTTTGAATTGGCTTTATTACCGAAAGGGAGCCAAGGCCAGAATCAAATACTGCAATTTTTGCCATGCTTTCAAACTAATTATCGCGGATTTATTTTGTGAGCTAAATTTAGCCTAAAGTTGATGATAATATACACCGGCAATTAAGAACTAACTTTAAAACTAGCCACCATGACCGGCTTCGATAAGACCTGGACTCGTCCCGAGTCTGTAGGTATAACCGAAAAATTACGTGAAACTGTAAAACCACAGGGAGCACTCAAACCTAGAATTGAGGTCGCTGTGAACAAATTACAGGGTCAAATATCGAAGATGGATTCTATGCTGACAAAGCTGAGACAAAGAGATGAACAGCTTTTCAAACGAATCGTAGCCGCAATGCAACAACACGATGCGAGCACAAGCAGAGTTCTATCAAATGAACTGGCTGAGATACGAAAGGTCACAAAGATGCTAGGAAATGCCCGAATGGCACTAGAGCAAGTACAATTGCGTCTAACAACAATACACGACCTAGGAGATGCAATGGTAGCAATTGCTCCTGCAATGTCAACCATGAAGGGACTCAAATCATCCCTTGGAAGATTTATGCCAGAGGCAGATTCGGAGCTCAATGCAATGACCCAAACACTCAACGGACTAATGATGGACTCTCTATCAGGTGGAGACTTCAATGTAGATTCCGATGTTTCAAACGAAGAGACAGAGAAGATACTCCAAGAGGCATCAGCAGTTGCAGAACAACAAATTGGCGACAGATTCCCATCAGTTCCATCACCCTCCGGCGTATCGTCACAATCAACATACGAGTAGGGGAAACTCGGATGGGGAAACTGGCGAAAACGTCTCTTTTTATATTATCCTGAAAACTCTGGCTTTATCATCAAGACTTATTTGTTATCAAGAAATTTTCTAGCTTTTGCAAATATCATTGACCATTGCTTCCATGTCAGACGACCTGTCTGAGTATTTTGTCTGCTTGGATGATATGAGCATATTATTGTCAAATGTTCATGTGTAAATGACTTGCCATGGGAAAAATCGATGCCCTTTATGTGTAACAGCTTGCAACACGTATCAAAGGCTATTCTTCCAAGGCATACTATTACTTTGACATTTTTTAGCAAAGAAAACTCTTGTACCAAATAAGGAAAACAGTTCTCAAACTCTTCTCTTGTAGGTTTATTCTGTGGCGGTGCACACCTAACTGACGCTGTAACATAAGCGTCAATCAATTCTAGGCCGTCATCTATGCTAGCACTTGTTGGCTTGGAAGCAAAGCCATGTTCATAGAGGGCCTTGGCAAGCCAGTCTCCTGAGCTGTCGCCTGTAAACATTCTCCCAGTCCTGTTGCCGCCATGGGCAGCAGGCGCAAGCCCTATAATCAATAACCGTGCGTGAAAATCGCCAAATCCGGCAAGCGGTTTGCCCCAATATTTCTGGTGATCAAATCGCTTTACCTTTTTTTGGGATACCTCAGATATGTATGCGACAAGCCTTGGACATTTTTTACATCGAAATATCTTTTGGTTTAGCAGGGGAATACTTTTCATTGAAAGATCTATTGTTGTTATCTTAAAGATTGTTTTCTCTGGGTAAACCAGATGGCGGTCATGATAGCTAAAAGCAATGGTAACATAGGCCACTGAAATTCAGGAAGCGATGCATCAGGCGAGACAAGTTCGCCCCACTTGCTTGAACTTGGAATCTCTAGTGGTACATTTGTAGTGATATTTTTAGGCCATGAATAAACTGTATTTGACGCTGCGTGATAAACTCCAACATAAAATCCATAATCTGCAGATCTTCCCACAAGATCTGTTGGAATTTTAAATTCGTAACTGGGGTGAGGAATTACTGTATAACGATCATTTTGATCAGAGATGGCTGCCACTGCAATAAACCCATCTGGATTTGGAATTCGTTTAAAATTATCTGTAGAGCTCAATGGCGAGCCTCCTTGCAGAGTTACTGGGTTATTCCCAGAAAGAATATTTACAAAACAATAATCATCTGAGGTTGCTGTTGTATTTTTATTGTTGTACTTGTCAAGGCAGACAATTGCTCTATCTCCGTTTGCATTCCAATGTGTAGTTTTTACGTCGTCAATGAAGACATAAATGAAATTTCCTTGATGTGCAGTTCTCAGCTCAAATGTAGTTCCATCTTGATAAGACAATTCATTTAAGCTGCTGTATTTCCATTCCGTGTAAAATGTCCACTTACCATCAAAAATTATTTGGTCCATGGAACCTGATTTTGTAATTAGAACTTGGTCTGTGGCAAATGCTTTTCCAACACTAAATGAAATTAATACAAAAGTAAATGCAATAGACAAGAAAATAATTTTTGAAAAGTTCATGATATCTAAAATAATCTGGCGCAAATATTCATTTTGATGTTTTCCAAAATGTCAGCATCTTTATAAGGAAAGAACTAGTAGTGAGTCTCTGTTATTACTTGAACAAAAAATATGTTGGCATTATAATTGGTGTTGCCATAGTGATAGGTATAATTGCATTATCTTCTTCCTATTCGCCGCCTTCAACAACAAATGAGAGCCAGAATGCATCTGTTTCGTCTGCCAATCAGACTGTAGCTGCTCCTCACAAGACTTACACAGTTAATCTAAATGAGAGCGTCGGCATAACTACAAAGTGAGTATTGCCAAATTGGCCGTTACCACAATTGATTTTTTCCATAACCTCTAATAAAGCGATACCGATATGACTAGTAATGAATAATTCCAAAAACTTGGGATTGTACGCAGCTGTAATTGCTGTTTCAGTAGGTGTTTTAGGCGCTTACGGATTTAACATAAATCCGTCAAGTTTTTCAAATGCGCCTTCTTCTGCTACTGAGGCAACTCCAATGCTTGGTCATGTTACTGTAACAGTAACAGATCCTGATGGACACATCAAGCAGTACATACAGGGAGATAACACAGTACAGATAAACGCAAAAGACTGTGTAGGTAGAGCTCTCTTTGGAGTCAATGGAACCTTTGGTTCTACAGTCTGTACAGGCGCAATGACAACTACATTTACCCACATTGCACTCAGTAGTACAACTGGTGGTGCAGGTGCACTAATTGCTGACAACGTAGACGCCTTAGCTGGTGAATATAACGCAGATGGACTAACCAGAATAAATGCTGCTAGCGAAAGTTCAACATGGACTGATGCCCCACATAGTGGAAGCGGCACTGAAGTTGTTCAAGCCACGTTTACCAACACAGATTCAGCCTCACATGTAGTAGGCTCTGCAGGTCTCTTCAACAGTACAACCGTACAGGGTACTGGCGGAATGTTTGCAGGACAGTACGTTAATCCTGCTGCCTCAGGCGCTGGAGTAACACTGAACCAAAACGATGCAATTACAATTAAATGGACTATCTCAGTAGGATAAGCCACCCAATTTTTTTTAATTATTTTCCAAAATTGGAGAATTAATGCTAAATTACATTCTAATGCAATATGATTTTCAAATAATAAGCAGATTAATATGAAACTAGAGAAGCAATAGCGTGTTGAGTAAGAGTCGTTTATCAATTGTATTGTTTATTCTTGCTATAATTCTTATTCCTTCATATCTTTCAGCCAATTACAATCTTATTCCCTCAGCAAATGCTACTGGAACAATTCTGTATGGAGCGGACACTTCAAATCTTTACTCGATTGACCCGACTACTGGATTAACCACTCTGATAGGACCAATCGGAACTACAATTACTGGTATGGACTTTGACAATACTGGAGTATTAACTGGAATTGATGGTAATATCATCACAATTAACACTTCAACAGGCACTGGAACTATACTATTTCCAAATGCCACTCCTCTTCCCTGTGATGGAGGATTTGCATTTGATTCCGATATAGCTACCACCGCTACTGATGGCGATAAATTTCTATGCAATATATTTGTGGGCCAGACTATATTCATGACTAGTCCAAATCCTATAAGTTTTGATACAGTAAATCAACTTAATTTGGATCCGTCAGACACATCCGCCTTTGGAGGCACTACTATTGGTTCTGATGATGACGTTTACCTTGCAGATCAAGATCTTCTATATACATTTAATCAACCTCTACAATCTGATCTAACTTTTAGTTCTGAAAAACCTCTTAATTTTGGATCGTTTTCGCCAGATACTAACTGTGGTCCAATCTCGCTTTCTTTTAATTCCTCAGGGACATTATTTGCGGTTGTCTCATGTGATACAAACCACTATCTTGCAACAATCAATACAAGTACTGGTATGGTATCCAAGATAAGCACACTACCTGGTTTCATAGCAATTGCATTTGGAAATCCATCAAGTGTAACAGCACCAAGTGCACCAACAGGTCTTACTACTACATCTGGAAATGGACAAGTTTCACTTTCATGGGCAGCTCCATTATCTAATGGTGGCTCATCTATCACAAGTTATAACATATATCGTGGCACATCATCTGGAGGAGAAGGCTCAACACCCTATGCTACTGTAAGCGGATCAACTATAAGCTATACTGATAATGGTGCTACAAACGGTAACACATACTACTATATTGTCAAGGCAGTCAACTCTGCTGGTACATCACCTGCTTCAAATGAAGCAAGTGCAACACCTACTGCACCTGCAACAGCACCAAGTGCACCAACAGGTCTTACTACTACATCTGGAAATGGACAAGTTTCACTTTCATGGGCAGCTCCATTATCTAATGGTGGCTCATCTATCACAAGTTATAACATATA
>DATFDB010000118.1:0-2244 GCA_035252445.1 Nitrosotalea sp.
CTAGTTAATTGGTGTAACCACAATACAGACTTGCTCATAATCTCTTGCGGAGTGTTGGTTCTAGCATACAAAGAGATTCTCAACGAATACCTAAACCTAGTTCCAAATTCAAATTATGGATTTTGGATTCTTCTATCAGGCGTCATTATATCATCAATAGGAATATCGGCTCTCGTATGTTATCGAGTGCTACTCAAATACCACGGGTTTTTCAGCATATAAAAGACAGTACTTGTTTCATGTAAAGATTCTCTAGTAAGACAATTTTCAAGTAGAGTCACCTGATTGAATTATATTTTGCGAGAAAAAAGATTCAGGTGACAAATGAATTTTGGAAAAATATTTGATCGTAAAAAACCTGACAGCCCAAGTAAAAACATGGAAGAGATTTACAAAATAAAAGAAGAAATTGAGAAGGAAGACGAGATCTTTGAAAAGGAACTGCCTGTAAAATACACTTTATTGCAAGAATTTAGTATTGATGAGTTGAAAAAATTATGTATTATACATCTAGGAAGAGAGCCTCCAGTTGAAGAATATGACGATCACAAGAGTGGCAGCAAGAAAACTCTACCGCAATACAAAGAAGACTATATACATTTCATTACAGATGAACTAAGACTGGACGAGATAAAGAAATACGCATTAGAGAACAGGATTGTTTCTGATGAATTTTTCAGAAATACAAAGTAAGATCATCCCTTTGGAATTGTCAGATCAAGGAATATTGTTTTCGTGACAATTCCATCAGATGCGCTTACCCCAAGCGTATAGTTGCCAGGGGGTGCAGAGTAATTTCGTAGCAGCAGTTGTGCCTGGTGGTTCGAGGATAGATCAAGAGTATCAGGGGTTATTGATACGTCCATGTTCCCAAATCCTGCAGAGGGTACCATGGAGCTTGACGCATTTAGAATTACACGATTAGCATTGTATGTACTAGTACCATCGATTTTTAAATTCACGGCAACTGCTTTTGATGCGTCAGGACTCAATGTAACATGATCGGAATCTGCAGATATTGAAAATGGCACTTGGACGTTGCCGTCAATTCTTCCTAGTTTATCAGTATTCCATTCTGCAAACCACAGTATCATGTTATCAGTTGGGTCGGTGGCAATGTTCAGCGGATATGTCAGATAGCCATCTTTTGGCCTAGAAGGAATGTCATATTCAGTCATTGTATGATTTACCGTATCAAATAGTGCAAGCTTGTTTCCCTCATGCTCATTGAACCATAGGTCTTTCCCATCATTGATTGCCCTAATCCAAAAGGGAAGTGTTGTTGCATGATATTCATTTTGGGATGTGGGATATCGAACAATCTCATTGTTTGCTAGGTCATATTTTGTAAGAAAGCTGGTACCATGTTCAGTCAGCCATATAGTGTTATTATCAACAAAAAGATCTGTTGGAGATGAAAGCTGGGTCTGGTTGTCTGCAGGAATTTCTTTTATTTTTGTAATTCCAGTTACAGAGCCATTTTCACGGTCAATTTTGAATTCAACAATTTTTTGAGATGTTATCTCAGTTACCCATATCGAGCCATTCTGTAAAAATAGTCCTGCAGGAACAGTACCGTTGCCAAGATCAAAGGAAGATATCTTGTAGCCCTCGGGTGCAGCAGAGTTTTTTTCTATTACACATAAAGCATCTCCACTTAGCGTGGTAAACCATATGTCACCATTTTCTGCATCTGCTTTCATCTGGAATGCAGAGCCTGGCATGGATGGAATTACGTGAAAGGCGTCATTTACAGGATCAAATCTCCAAATGGATTTTGTTCCAAGTGGAGAAAACCAAATCACTCCATTCTTGTCCTGAACCACTGTCCACACCATAGTTGTGTTTTGACCATGGTTGGCAAACTGTACACTATTATCTTTTATTTCATAATTTTTCAATTCTGATTTTTTATCAAGACTGTAGAGCAAATTTGATTTTGATGATGTTATCCAAACTGTTCCATTTTTGTCCACAATTAGTCCATTAGGTGCAGTGTTATCAGGTAATGAGTATTCTTGAAGATATGGGTTTTGGCTCGGTTCGTGGCCTAAGATAGATATTGTAGGCCCGGCAGTTGGTCTCTGAAACACAGTCCATGAAAGGACAATCCCCACAAGTATTACACCTGCTACAATTCCAAGTTTTTTTGATACCAAGTTGTTTCTCTGAAATTCACTTTCTATACCCTTTCTTTATTAGTGTCTCGTAGATTCTTGAGGGTTTAAGATGCATTTCAGTCTG
>DATFDB010000119.1:0-11417 GCA_035252445.1 Nitrosotalea sp.
TTATTTTCCAATGCGTATATCATATCAAATAATTCTCGTGAAGTAATCCCCATAGCCTCTGGATTTCCAACTCCTGGAGCAAATGCAGGGTCAAGCACATCCAAGTCTATACTCAGATAAACTTTGTCAAATGTTGAGAGAACATCTTTTACAAGTTTTGGGCCATTACCGTCTCGAATATCTTTGTCAGTTATAGTTTTGACATTATGTTCAATTTTAAATGCCAATTCCTCCTTGACAAAAGATCGTGCGCCGACATGAACTATGTTATCAGCTCCTCGTTTTTCAATTATTCTTCTAAGATAAGCTGCATGACTTAATTTTATGTCTGCGTATTCATCTCTTAAATCATAATGAGCATCAAATACTATGTAGCCAGTATTTTTTGGAAAGCTCATGTATGTACCATAAGTAATCAAATGTTCTCCTCCCAAGACTATAAGCTGTTTATTGCGTGAAGTAAGTTCAGAGGTTACTTTACCTACCATATCTAGCATCTCTGTTGCTACAACAGTGTGTTTTGTATTTCCTAAATCTTCAACATTCACAGACTCCAAGTCTACATTAAATCGATTAGAAAAAATTTCTATATTATTAAATGCAAGTCTGGCTGCATCCGGACCAAATCTTGTACCAGGTCTAAATGAATGAGTTGAGTCAAACGGTATCCCGTAAACAATTGCTGAAACATCCCCCTCTTCATTTGGACTTGTAATCAGCGGATTTCTATTCATATATAGATCGACAAAACTCAACAAAAACGCTCACGCTGTACCACAGATATAATGTTATGGAATTTAAGAAATTGTAAAATATGGAAAATATTAAAACGTGGCGAGAACGCTTTACGGGGTTGCTAAAATTAGGTTAAAAAAGTACCTAGCGTTCTCGTCATTTTCCTAATCCTATGTCACTATTTATCGCTAGATTAACTTGGTTAACTAGACCTAAAGGAAAGTTCCACGAATCAGTCAATTCAGAATTACGGCATTATCAAAGATTTCACAATTTGGATGTATTTGGGCTTCGCCAGTTTTGTTACACATACTACATATCAAACGAATGACTTCATTACAAGTGTGACAGCGTTGAAATTCTTGCATATCTTCTCCGCATGTTCTGCATGAATCTGTTCTCATATATACAAAATTTACAAATTCTACTTATAAATTATATGAATATTAGTGTTGACTAAATGACCGAAAACAATCGTCAATCAAACACAGCGACTTGGCATACTTTACATTGCTAGTTTTTTTCGTATGATTTCAAGCGTAATTCCAGGGTCTGCCTTCCCTTTTGTCTTGCGCATTACTTTACCTACAATATAGTTTACAGTTTCGGGATTTTGTTTGGCTTCTGACACTGCTTTTTCTTCTTCGTGAAATACTTCCTCTATTACTTTTTCAAGAGAAGACGCATCACTCATACTACTTAAATCAAGATGCGATACTATTTCTGAGAATGATTTACCGGTTTTTAACATCTCCTGTAACACAACCTTACCTGAATTTCTTGTTATTTTGTTAGTTACAATTGCATCTGCCAGATCAGAGAGATTTCCATCAGTAAGAATCAGTTCCATTTTCTTTTCTCTAGTATCTGCAAAGCCCATAAGATCTGTAGTAATTATATTTGCAATTTCTTTTGCATTTGACTCATTATGCGATTTTTCAAAAAGATCCGAATAAAATTTGTCTGAAGACAAAACATCTGCAACTTGTTGGGGAATATTGTATTTTTTGATATATCGTTCTTTTTTATCCATGATGCTCTCTGGCATTTGCTTTCTCAGACTTTCTATCTTTTCGTGTTGAATCAATATTACTGGAATATCAGCTTCGGGCAAATAGCGGTAATCTTGTTCTTCTTCTTTTGATCTTGATGAAACAGTTATCTTCCTGGCATCATCCCAGTGCCTTGTCTCTGCCGCAACTTGGATATTCCTATCAACTAGACTTTGCTGTCTTGTAATCTCAAAATGTAATGCTTTTTCTACATCTCTAAACGAGCCCACGTTTTTGATTTCTACTCTGTTCCCATGTTGTACAGAAATGTTACCATCAACTCTCATTGCACCTTCCAAATATGGATCAGATACACCAAGATTTTCAACCAAATCGGCAAGAACATTAAGGAATATCCTGACCTGGCGTGGATTCTCAAAATCCGGTTCTGTCACTATCTCAACTAATGGAGTACCTGCGCGATTATAATCTACAAGTGTGATCTGAGTTTTCTCAGAACTTCCTTCATATACTAATCTCCCAGGGTCTTCTTCTAGCTGAATTCTTCTTATTCGAATAGATTTTCCTTCAATTTCTATTTCTCCATCAGAACCTATACTTGTAGGACCATATGCATTATACTGAGTTATCTGAAAATTCTTCGGAAGATCTGGATAAAAGTAGTTTTTCCTAAAAAAGCTTATCTTTTCAGGAATTTTACATCCAAGGGCTAATGACAACAACGACGCTTTTTCTACTGCTTTTTTATTGAGCAGTGGTAATGAACCTGGAAGTCCAGCACAGACAGGACATATGTTAGAATTTGTTTGTAAATTTCGATAATTTGCCTTGCAACTACAGAAAAGCTTGCTTTCAAGTTTTGTTAATTGACAGTGGATTTCCAACCCAATTTTTATCATAATGGGACCTCGCGAAGATGTACAGATTGCTGTAAGGCATATGCAGCTTGTAACAAGTTTTTTTCTTCAAATGAGTTTGCAAATATTTGAATCCCTATTGGCAATCCTGAATTTGAGATTTCAAATGGCACAGATATTGCAGGAATACCGGTGAGATTGGCAGTTATAGTGTTGATATCGAGCTTGTACAGTGTCAATGGGTCATCTATTTTTTCTCCAAGCTTGAAAGGCAGTATGGGCATAGTAGGACCCATAAGAAAATCTACTTTCTTAAAAGCCTCATCAATTTGTGACTTCATCATTGCTCTGACTTTTTGTGCTTTTAGATAATATTTTCCATAATATCCAGCAGATAACACAAATGCACCAAGTAGAAGACGACGCGTTACTTCAGGTCCAAAATTACTTCTAACTCTTGACACATATGCTTTGAATTCATAACCTTCAGTGCCAAGATCAAATCCATATCGCAGGTTATCATATCTGGAAAGGTTACTGCTTGCTTCTGCAGCAGCGATTGTATAGTATGCAGCCACTGAATGTTCCACAGAATCAATGGATACAGGTACACATTCAGCTCCCAACTCTTGCAGTTTTGACATAGCCTTGTTTGTAGCAGAGAGAACTTCTTCATCTACACCGTCACCAGTCATTTGTTGCACAAGGCCAATCTTTTTTCCTTTTATTCCGGCGTCCAACCCATCAACATAATTCATTATATTGTTCTCTACCGTAGTATCATCATGTAGGTCACGACCAGAAATTACATTCATTAGAAGGGCGATATCTTCTACTTTTCTTGCAACCGGACCTATCTGCTCTATACTGTTAGCATATGAGATAAGACCATATCGGCTAACAAGACCATATGTTGGTTTTAATCCAACAACAGAACAAAAGCTCGCAGGACTTCTAACTGAACCACCAGTATCAGAGCCAAGTGACATCATACATTCAAGCGCGCTTACAGAGGCCCCACTTCCTCCAGATGATCCACCTGGAACACACTCACTGTTCCATGGATTTCGACTGGGTCCAAAATAGCTAAATTCAGTAGTAGAACCCATTGCAAATTCATCAAGATTGACTTTACCAGTGATTATGGCATCACTTTGCTTGAGTCTTGACACAACTGTTGCATCATAAGGCGAGATAAAATTTTCTAACATTTTTGACGCACAAGTAGTTCTTAGTCCTGCAGTGCAAATGTTATCTTTTATTGACATGGGAACGCCAGAAAGAGTACCAACTTTTTCTTTTGCCTGAATTTTTTTATCTAGTAGTTTTGCTTTATTTATGGCATCTTGATCGTTTACAGTGATGTAGGCATGAATTTTATTTTCTACAGTTTTAATCCTGTCTATTGTTTTTGCAATAAATTCTTCGACTGAAATTTGGCCATCATGTACAAGAGATACATATTCGGTTGCAGATATTCCAAGATTCATTCAAATCATCTTCGGAGCTCGAACAAAATTATTCTGATCTCTCTTGAGGTGTTCTATAAGTGACTTGCCATCACTCAAAAACGGTTCATGGTTATCTTCACGTAGGCCATCATACGATATCTCTTTTCTCAGTGTTTTATTTGATTCATATTCTACTTTGTCAAGATTCTCAAAATATTTTAAAATCTGATCTACCTGCTGAATGTATTTTTCTGGGTCTTGTAGATCGATTTTTACCAAGTCGCCGAGATGTTCTATTTCTTTTCTGTCTGCCATTTCAATTCACTACGGTGTAAGTCTATCAACGTCCCGTGGATAAAACGTAGTATCCCTTATGTTTTCCATACCAGTCAGTGCCATCATTAATCTTTCAAGTCCTATTCCACACCCTGCATGTGGTGGTACTCCATAATCAAACACTCTAAGATGATAATCAAATGCGTCAAGTTTGAATCCTTTATTTTTCATTCTTTCTTCGAGTTCGCCACGTTTTTCAATTCTGGTACTTCCAGATGACAGCTCGAGGTCACCAAACATCAAGTCAAATGATTCAGAAACTTTCGGATCATTCATTTTTGCCTTAACATAAAATGGCTTCGGGGCAAGCGGCCAATCTTTAATAAAATAAAATCCTGTGACATTTATCTTTCTTAATTGAGACGGATACAAGTCATCTCCCCATTCTATTTTTGCTCCAGCGTTTTTCATTTTATCAACCAATTCAGAGTATGAATATTGAGGTATGCTTTCTGGAATTTCTGGCACTTGGTATTCAGATCCTTTCAATGTTTTAACATAGTTACTTACAGCATGAATTGATTTAATGATAATTTTTTCAATGTGCTTCATGATATCGTTATAATCTACAAATGCCTCTTCAAGATCTATTGAAATTGCTTCAGACAAGTGCCTGTTAGTTCTTGATGGTTCTGCTCTAAATATAGGTGCGATTTCAAAAACTTTTTCAAAGCTTAGTGTCAATTGCTCTTTGTAAAGCTGTGGGCTTTGCGCTAGAAATGCTTCTTTGTTATAATAAAAAATTGGAAATAGTGCCGCACCGCCTTCAGTAGCAGTAGCAATCATCTTAGGAGTATTGATCTCAAGAAAACCATTTTCGTAGAGATAATCTCGTATAGTTTTTAGAACTAAACTTCGCATTTTAAATACATGTTGTAATACATTTCGGCGCAAATCGATTGCGCGAATCTCAAGTCTCGTATCAATATTTGCAACAGTTTTTGTTTGCCATGTAAATGGAGCAATTTTTTCAACATTAGAAAAAATTTTCATTTCAGTTGGAATTATTTCTACACCGTTTGGAGCCTTGTTTGATGGTTTAATTGTGCCCTTTATTGCTATGGTGGATTGTTCTTTTGTCTTTACAAGTGCATTTTTAATTTCGTCAGGACATGTCCCAGATTTTGCAGTGATTTGCATCTCTCCTTCTTTATCATTTAGCATGACAAACACTAAATTTCCATGATCTCGTACACTGGAAACCCAACCCATGACTGTTACTTCTTTACCCTCAAGAGATGGAGCGATTTCATTAGAATACATGGTTCTCCTCCACCCCCCAAGTTCTGTATCTATCATTTGTTTCACCAAATGTGCCCTCCTTAGTGTTAATTTATGTATCGAGTGTATCAATAATCCTAAACACTGAAAATAATACACAAATTTGGTTTAGATTTGACGTAAAGTAATGCCCTATACTTTTCCACCGGTAGAATTAGGATATCATGATTTCGTAATAAATATAAAATTTCATGAAATTTGAAATAAACGATATAATTATCTCCATAAATAGGCCATATTCACCAAAAAGTTATAATACATACAAGTATTCACCATATATGGGGAATAAGTGTTTGTTTGTCAGCTATGTGACATATTGGAGGAAAGGATAAGTTGTGGGTAATTGAAACGCCTACAAGTTCAGCAAGACCAAGAGAATATGTTACACTATTTCTATCGTTAGCGAGGTCCAGGAGTCTTGTTTATGGTTTTGTCATAGCTGCATTTGGCACGTTTTTGATAGCTACATCTGCACAATCGGCGGACTTTTCGACAATAATCAGATTGCTTGTTTCAGTATATGCAATTGCATTTGCTACCTACGTATACAATGATCTCACTGATCAAGAGATCGATTGTAAAAATGAAAAAAAGATATCTCGTGTATTACAACGAAATTTATACGCATCTACACGCAATCTCATAATTTTCTTTTTTGCTCTTTCCAATATCCTAGCATTTTCAATAAACTGGCAAACTGGTTTTGCAGATCTATTGGCAACTGGATTAGCAATTATTTATTCACATCCAAAAACTCATCTAAAAGACAAGTTCATTTTGAAGACCGGGATTACAGGTAGCGGTGGATTCATAGCATCAATTATGGGTGCGTTATCAGTCAACAATGTACCACCACTTGCAATAGTGTCATCATTCACAGTATTCTTTTTTTATTTTCTATTAGGCCCATTAGGAGATATTACCGATATGAAAGGCGATAAAGAAGCAGGTAGACGTACTATCCCAATAGTACTAGGAATAGAAAAAAGCTTCATTTTGATGTCAGGGGTAGTATTCTTTATCGCGTCAATGATTTTTGCATCTTACCTAATGTTTGGACTAAACATCATAGCAATGATCATAGGTTTAGGAATTTGTGCATATGTCATGATGCAAATACGAAAAACTTCAAAGAATTTTGTCAGTAAAGAAATAATGAACAAAACTAGAACAATACTTAGATTCAGTTTCTTTGGGATACAACTTGTTTTAATGGTTGGAGTTATACTGAATTCCTTAATATGAGCATCAATTAGTTTTTTTAGCTAATTGGGGAGGATTCAGAGAGGCAGATTTCCAAAGATTGTTGAATATATCTTTCATTTGGGACCCAAGATTGGGATCATCCGCGTAAACAGATAAACTATATCTGTCAGGATTATGCTTATCTATAATTTCCAAGCCTACATGCGATTCATCAGTCATGAGCAGACTAAAAGGAACTTTACCATATTTTCTTTCAATTTTTATTGGATAAAATGGATTGACTACCACTTGATTTCTTTCATTTGTATTCTTGTCTGTGATCAACATTTTATTTCCCTCTTGAGAAACATATCCATCTACCATGTTTATGTCTACAAGCACCTTAACTGTGACACCCATGTTTGCTTTCTTTAGCATTGAGTTTATGATAAGTTCATTTGGATATCGGGTCATCAGTATAATCTCTTTTTGTGCAAAGTCTAGAATTTCAATTGCTTTAGTGACCATATCTTCATAACTAGTGATAATTTTTATCGGTGTTGATTCAGCTGTATTATTATCATTTAGGCCAATTTTTGCAAGAAAGCCAGAAATTTCCTGTGAGTCAAATTTAGAACTTTTCTTTAACAAGTCAATCATTTCCAATTCTTTGAGATTGGTTACAGTATTCAAAAGTCCTACAACATGTTTATTGTAAACCAAACTACCGAAGGCAGTATGCACATAAGAATTATCATGCTTAGTAGTCAGACCAAGATCACATAGTTGTTTCAATCTGGTATAGTATTGTTTTTTGGTTAGGCCAATCTTATAGGGGGTATCTAATTCTGATTTAACACCATTTTTAGCCAATATGAAAATTTCCAACGCATCAAACTTGGACAAAACTGTGAGTACATCCCCCATTCGTCTTACCGTATCAACATTTTTTATCGATAGCGCAGATCCTATTGCTTCATAACCTGTTTCATTCTCTACAGATTGCGCGATAGGCTTTTTGGTTGTCATTTATATGTACTCGCTAGTCCCTATACTTATCTTTTTTGGGAAATAAATTAAATATTTCACCTGTAATGCTCATATAGTACACATAAATCGTTTATAAAGATTAAATAGTGATATAATCCCCAATTTTAGCCCCCCAGTAAATGTCCGGAAAAATGAAAAACATACAAAAATATCCAAAAATTAGAACGCGCTCAAGGAGTCATCATAAAATTAAAATTAAAATTTAAGATCAAAGGTGCGTGGTCTTATCAAATAGAGAAAAATGCGCGATTATGATTTCTAGAGCGATAAACGTCTATTTCATGAAATTGCAGGATGGAAAATCTTCAGAATATCAATCTTTGATAGATTGTATATTAAAGAACATGCCAGATGAATTAAGACCAGAAATAACCATAGATATGATCGATGAGGTAATTAGATTTATTTCAGATCAACATATGGAACTTTCATAAATAGTACTGAATTGTGATTATATAGATGACATCAATTGTTACATTAGGCTCTCATTGTGCGTTACAAGTTCTAAAAGGTGCCAAAGATGAAGGTTACAGAACTTTGCTGATCTGCGAAAAAAAAAGAGAAAGGCTTTATCGTCGTTTTTCTTTTATTGATAATTTAATTTTAGTAAATTCGTTCAGAGATATATTAGATCAACAATGCCATTCACTGCTTTTAAAAGAAAATGCAGTGATAATTCCGCATGGTACCCTGATTTCGCAGATGTCTTCATCAGAGATAGAATCAATAAAAGTTCCAATTTTTGGTAACAAATGGATTCTGAGATGGGAGTCTGACAGAAATATGAAAGAAAAATTAATGATAGAATCAAAACTTAATGTTCCTAAATCAATCTCTAGCCCTAAAGAAATCAAAGGGCTTACCATAGCAAAGCGACATGGAGCTGCAGGCGGTAAAGGATATTTTTTAACAACAAATAAAGAAGATTATGAGAGAAAAAGAGACCAACTGATCACACAAGGAATGATCAAAGGAGATTCAGATTTGTATTTACAAGAATATGCTTTTGGAGTTTCAGCATATCTGCAATACTTTTACTCACCTATTACGGACAGATTGGAATTTTTTGGCATAGATAGAAGATATGAATCTGATATTGACGGTTTAGGTCGTATTCCCGCACATGAACAAATGTCAATCAATAAGATCCCTTCCTTCAATGTTATTGGGAACAGCCCACTGGTGTTAAGAGAATCTCTTTTAGATGAGGTTTACGAAATGGGTGAAAGGTTTGTTTCATCTGCAAAGAATCTATCTCCGCCAGGTATGACTGGACCATTCTGTCTTGAAGGAGTATATGATGAAAATGGCAAGTTTACTACTTTTGAATTCTCTGCCAGAATAGTTGCTGGAACTAATCTCTACATAGATGGTTCACCATATTCGAGCTTCACATATAATGAACCAATGAGCATGGGGAAAAGAATTGCAAGAGAGATCAAGCATGCTGAAGAAAAACATCAGTTACAAAAAGTGATTTCATAAGTTTTCAAATTTCGCATACTTTTTGATTACATTGAATTAATGATGTTTAGACAACCTTAGATTAGAAAATAAAATATTCCACAAAACACATGACAGGATAGTTGGATGAAATAAAGAAAGCGGAGTTTGTCTCATGTGCATCATAGATTGGAATGATTTTGTTGCACGTTTACTATGTGGTGTGATTTCAAGCACCTTATCAGCGTATCTTTGAATCAGTTTTACAAGTATGTTGGGCCTATCACCTATAGTAGTAGGCCAACGAAAATCTTCACCTGTCGCAAGCAACCACGGACGGGAATTAATTTTAGAAAGTTTTTTCTGGAAAGTGTTACCAAAATTTGTTTTACTCAAATATTTTTTCAGACAATTATCCAGAACTAAACCTCCTAAAGCTGCCACAGTCATACCCTGACCGTAGAATGGATTAAAGGTACATACAGCATCCCCGATAACCAGAAAATTCGTGGGCCAAGAAGAGAGATTCTCATACATGATACGCCTCCCTCCTTTCATTCTATATCCATATATTTGAGATAGAGGTTCGGCATTTTTTATCATATCATAAACTTTTGAATGAGCTAAATTTTTTGAAAATTCTAAGAAATCCATTTCATTTGTAGATGGAAGATCTTTGCCAATACTATAAAGTCCGACTAGCCATTTATCATCTTCAATAGAAATGATTCCCCCCATTTTTGGGAAATGTGGGGGTTTGTTAAAAATAATAGTCAGTTTGGTTTCACGGTCAGCTAATTGCGGGATTTTATAATATCTTGACGCATACCCTATCATAGAATCTACATGAATTTCTTCGGGTTTTTCATATCCTAAACTTGATAACCATTCTATTGTTTTGGAATTTTTTCCACTGGCGTCAATGATCAAATCTCCATGAAGTATACCATTTTCATAGGATTGATCCGATTTTTTTATTTTTACGCCTGTTATTTTTTCATTTTTTGAAACAAGTCCCATTACAATGATGCCGCAAATAAAATTAATTTTATCATTTTTTGATATTTGTTTTTTAATTATCGATTCCAATAACCTCCTACTACAGAAATAACAAACAAGAGAGGATTTGAATCTAGGTTGCCAGTCGTGACCTACAAAATGTTCACTATCTTTACTAATATCAGCGCGCACCGCACCAGATATTGCAATATCATGAATGAAATCAGGGAATATTGAAGATAGAATGTCAATTCCTTTTGCCAATAGAATGTGCGGATGAATTGCGTGCGGTACACTTTTTCGCAGTGTTTGTGAATCTAGATTATCATCCTTTTCTATAATAGTCACTTTTTTAAAATATTTTGAAAGGATTTGAGCAGAGATCATACCAGATATGCTCCCTCCTATCACAATTGCATGTTCATCGTTACTCATAGTTATCAATTAAATCACAGTTAAAGAAAATAATGTTGATCTATCCTATGGTTAATGTTGCAGTATGAGTTTTTACAACCACGCTATACGTTTTATCATTATAAGTAGCTGTAAAAGATTTGTCTCTTGGTGCATTATTTTTTATTAGAATATCTGCAATTCCGCTAGCATCATAATCAGAAAAAACTCCCGCGTTTGGCACGAGTTCGTGAATAGTCAGTGGAACAGATAATGCATTAATTGATTTTGTGCGCATTAACCCCCTACTATCAGCAAATAATGTTTGAATTCCATTACTTTGTTGTTGCCCTACTACTACACCTTGAGGGTTTGGATTTTCTGTCAATCTCCCATTATGATTAAACATGAATGTAGTCAAATTTCCAATTAGGTTTTGCATTGCCAAAGTACCATCTGCGTCTGGCGCTCCAGAACTATCAAATGCCATATAATACAACGTATTATTAGTGGCAGAAGCCCCCCAAGTCCAAGAGTCTTCAGATGTTGGATCAATGTTAAGCTGAGGATCAAGTAAATCACCTTGAACTTGTGAACCGGGAGGAAAGTCAGGCCTATTGGCAAATACTTTAATTAAATTAGACGGTATCCTATCAAAAACCAAATTAACGATT
>DATFDB010000120.1:0-18457 GCA_035252445.1 Nitrosotalea sp.
AAACCAAGCCAAAGTCTTTCTCTATCTTGGTAAATATGGCGCAAAGACTGCACCTGAAGTCTCAAAAGCATTGGTTTTGCCAAGAACTGAGACGTATTTTATCATCAATTCGCTGCAAAACAAAGGCATAGTCTCAGCAGAGCTGTCTTTTCCAACAAAATATTCGACCATCTCAATGGACAAAACCATTCTGACACTTGTAAACTCTGAAAAGGAAAAGATCAAGATGCTTGCAAGCCAAGAAAAAGAGCTTGTAGAAGTGTGGAACGGCATACCTGCATTTGCAGTAGAGACTAGTGACGTAAAACAGGAAAAAATGCAAATGCTACAAGGAACACCTCAGATAAACAACAAAATAAAAGAAATGATAGGGCAAACAAGAGACGAGCTGCTTTTATTTTGCAGCAACAAAGACCTATCGAGATTTTACCATGCTGATTTTATGGAATTGCTGTCAAATACTATTGCCGACGTTAAAGTTGTTGTATCTTCGACACAAATATCGCCTCAATGTGTAGATGCCATGGACAAGAAGAAAATAAAACTAATGCCGACTGATGGCATGATAAACCAATGTTACGTCATCAAGGACTCTAGTGAAATACTGTACTTTTTCCGAAACGCAACTCATCCGTCACACAACATTTTTGCCATGTGGTCAGATTCACAATCTCTAGTGGATTCAATGCACATGCTGTTTGAATTTTGCTGGGACAAGTCTGAGCATATATACTAATGTGCAAACTAACAAGAATTTAATTTAAAACACAAATCAAACTGATAGGAACATGTTATATCATGAAACAATTTCAATGAAATTCATGAAGAAGAGAAGCCAAATTATGGTTTTATTGTTGCTAACTTTGTTCTTTGTGTCACCATATGTAAAACCTGTTCAGGGAGATACAGGAATATCGATTATCAATCTTCGGGTACAGCCATCGACAATCAAAGTCGGTGACACGTTTGTAATCAATGCAACCCTAGTCAACAACTCTCCAAATACCATAAACGTATTCAATACTTGTAGCATGCCATTCTCTGTAGACCTGGACCACCACACTGCATCAAATCTATTACGTGTATGCAACTGGATGTCTCCCAGAGTTATATTGAACTCAGGAGAAAGTATCTCTGGCTCTACTCTTAATTCCACTCTTGCTTACAAGGCAGTAGAAGCAGGTGTAGCAAATGTAACCGTGACATTCTCATATAATGTATTCAACCAAACATCCAAGGATTTTGATAGTGATTTTGTGCATATCTCTAAATCAATCCAGTTTACAATATCAAACCAATCTTCAGCTGTTATCAAATCTCCGCTAGAACAGTTCAGGTCAGGAACTGCTGCAAAAGATGTAGTCTGCAATGATGGTTTTCAGCTAGTCATAAAAACATCTGATGGCTCTCCAGCATGCCTGAATGCAAGTACTGCACAAAAACTAGTTGAACGTGGGTGGGCACAATTAATTAACGCAACAAATACAGATCATTCATATCCTGCAACTCTAGATCACAGTTAAACCAGAACCATGTTGCACAATTTTTTTAGTTAATGGCAAAGTGAAAATCTAGTGGTTTCTCCCGTACCAATGTTAGTGCCATTCATAATTATTGTTGTAATGATATTCAGATTCAGAAAAATAATGTCTGGTGGCAAGGTGAACAAGAACAAAATAATCAGCTCGATTGTACTGTCCATAGGGTTTAGTTTTTTTGCAGTATTTAGCTCATTTCAGATAGGAGTGCCAATAGATTATCTTTTTGTATATATGGGCCTGCTTGCAGGATCAGCATATCTAACATATAGGCTCATTGAAAAATCAATCATAATCTGGAAAGCAGGTGACGGCTCTGCCCATGCAAAGGGTGGATTTCTTTCATACCTTATCTGGTTTGCAGGCCTTGCAGCAAGATTTGTTTTGGGGTATCTGTACTTGGGTTCGAATTTTTTGAGTGTTTATGGAACTCACAAAGCATTGAGTGCATCTGCTGTTGAGATTACACTAATTATAGATATGATAATGATGGTAGGAATAGGCACTGTGACGGGAAGAAATATTCGTATATTGTCAAGTTTGAAAAATTTTCAAACAAAAAATAAACCGTAGATACAATTGGTCATAATTTGTTTTTTAACATTTTGATTATGAGGTGAACCTAAAATTTGACAACTCTGGTTACTGCAATTACGCCCACAATTGAGACCAAAATAACAAGTTCTGCCAAGCTGCCAAATTCTGGAACTGCAGGAGCAGCTCCCGTAGAAGGTCCAACAATTATCTCTCCTACCATCCATTTTGTGTCAGTTGCAAAATATCTGAAAGTTCCAGAATTTTGAAATGTAAATGAATAACTAGTGTCAGGAGCAATTGGACCGCTAGAAAACAAAACCCCCGTCTGGCTTCCATATGGCAGTCCATCTGTAAGACTATGGGCCACATTGTCGGCATTTCTCCAGGTTACGGTATCTTCAGGGGAAATGTTTACTATGCTTGGGCTAAAGCATGTGCTTGTCTGTTCACAATTCTGTCCAGAGCCTGAGCCTGGAGTTATGGTTACCTGAACTGTTGTTGCCAAAGCAGATGGTATTGTAGAAAACGTTACAAAAACTAGTACAATCGGCAGGATGATGTACAGATTATTACATCTCATTTCGGATATATCTAGAATGCATTTCGAGTATATGACTTTGATCGTATGTCATGTACCCAATTTCTCTGGGAAAATAAATTTCCACCATGATGGATTTGCATCCCATCAAATGTGGTTTATTTCCTAATTAGATATTATATGTACGAACTAGCAGAAATAGTTTGTTATCAACTGTTAATGTATTGTTTTGTCTGATTGTGAAAATATACGTAAATAACCAAAATATTCCTTCAACTATCATTAATTCTGTAAACAATTCCAAGTCTTGTCTGGGGTTTAATTTATTGACATTGATTTTTTACAATTGTAAATTACACACAAAATACAGGACTACAAATACATGCAAATCCTCTGACTAAATCTATTTTTGTACCTGATGTATAAAGCTGTATTCTACAAATGCCGCAACAAGCAATAGTCCTAATACAATTCCAACTTCTATGATAACCGGTTTAATCTGTCTTCTTACATTTTTGCGTTTTATCAAGGAAATCATGACTAGGCATCCCCTTGATATGCCAATTGAATATGCAGCAAGTTCCATGACCCCATATGGCGAAACTAGGAATACTGCAAGCGGAGAAATTTTTTCAAGTGTAGGGTTTGTAGACAACAATGCATGAAATGCCGCCCCTGTAGACCATGCTGTATATGACCCCCACGCAACCCCGAATGCAGGCACGAACATTGGCATGGCATCACCTGCATTATGTAAAAATATTCCAAACGCATCAATATCTTCTGTTAGTCCTTGAAAGTCCTTGAGAAAAGTCTGCTGTTCTTCATCTGACATCTTGTAAGCAGAGCCTACCAAGTATGATGAAAGGAAAAATCCCACAAAAACCGCAAATAATGCAAGACGAATCTTTTTCGACATGAAAAGACATTGAATAAATGTTATTTTAGTATGTTGTATTCAAACTAATCAATCCACATGTCTGTATGAACAAAAGAATTCATTGCTCCCTCGAACTTGCTTATCGCACCATAGCCGCTGGTACCTCCATGATGCTCATATTGAAAATATAGCAATATGAAAACCTCACCCTTTCCATTCTTACTTTTCTCGATTAGAGCCGAATCAATAAAAAACCAATAGCGTTTTTCCATGTTTGGTAATAGTGGCCCTAAACTAAAGCTGGCAACTTCTTCAGAGCTTAACATCTCTCTTTTTAGAATTTCAGATTTTGTAATGAATTTTGTCACAACATTTCCAGATGGTATCTCTCCATAGTTTTTTATTGTTATGGAGAACTGCTCATGGCCGTTGTTTGATGACATGTGGGATATTGTACTAATTGGACCAACCCAGGGACGAAATCTGTAATTTGATTGAATTCTGCTAACCTTTACCGTCTCTTCTAACTGCTGAATTGTCTTCCAGAAAAGAAAGACCAAGGCGATTGTACCAATTGCAGTTCCGATTGCTCCCACCTGACCCATGACAGTCAGAAAGTCAGTATCCAATTAGGAGACGTGCACATCAATACTTTTCAAGTTTTTGGTTCATGCATTACAAAACTAGTTCAGAATTTGAGCGCTTGAAATAGACCTGTTGTCTCTGTTATGGCTTTTTTCATCTATGTATTTGCTATAAAATCTAAATTTTTTTTAAGAAAGAAATGTAACCTCTGAACATCCAATCTGCTCAACATAGGGGATAAATTTGATCAATAAATCGATTAACCTTTAAGACAAATTAGAGGATAAAATAATTATAGAATATAGTAAATATTATAAAATAATTGTAAATGTTATCAAATATTAAATTATTTTTAGATTAAATAGAAACTAAAAGATCTAGTCTTAAATAGAAGATTCATCTGTAGGGAAATTACATGGGGGGTTGCACGTGGATAGCGTCAAGCTAACTTTTTTTGTACTTGCGGTTTTCCTATTTGTCGTAGCAGTATATCCAAGTCAGGATTCTCATGCATTCGTAAACAACGAAGCTTCATCTGTCATCCTTGGTTCCTCTGACATTTCTACTAGTCTGAGTCTAGGTGTAAATTCTGCGACTCATGTGGCACTTGACTCATCTGGAAATCTCTGGGTGGCAGATTCAGGAAATAACAGGGTAATTGAATACAAGGCACCTTTATCCACAGGCGAAGCAGCTACGGTAGTACTAGGTCAGCCAAATCTATCTACAAATACCTGCAACGATGGTGGAATTTCTGCAAATTCTCTATGTGCGCCCGAAGGTCTTGCTTTTGACTCATTAGGTAATTTATGGGTTGAAGATGCAGGTAACAACCGTGTACTGGAATACACTGCTCCACTTACTACCGGCCAGTCCGCATCGCTTGTCATTGGACAAGGAGACTTTACACATAATTTGCCAGATCTAGGATCTGTCGTGAATGCTGATGGACTTGATCTTCCACTAGGTTTGGTTTTTGATAGCTCTGGAAACTTGTGGGTAGCAGATGCAGACAACAGCCGTGTACTGGAATACACTGCGCCCTTTTCTACCGGCCAGTCAGCATCGCTTGTCATTGGCCAGCAGGATTTGGTATCTGGAACTTGTAACAATAGTGGTCTAGCTGCAAATTCATTATGTTTTCCCCAAACATTATCATTTGATAACTCTGGAAACTTGTGGATTGGTGACGGTGCTAACAACCGTATACTGAAATACACTGCCCCACTTACTACCGGCCAGTCAGCATCGCTTGTAATTGGACAAGGAGACTTTACTCATGGTTTACAAAACCGCGGTAGTTTTACGAGTGCCAATACAATTTCTTCTCCAGACGGTATTAGTTTTGACTCGTCTGGAAACCTTTGGGTTGCAGATGGTAACAACAACCGTGTACTGAAATACACTGCCCCATTTTCTACCGGCCAGTCAGCGTCAACAGTACTTGGCCAACAAGATATGGTATCAAACTCCACAAACCAAGGCGGTTCTGTTGCAGCCAATACACTTAGCTTGCCTTTTGGTTTAACCTTTGATAACTCTGGCAACCTGTGGGTGGCAGATCATGTTAATGAAAGATTGCTTGAATTTACTAATCCATTTTCTACGGGAAAATCTGCCTCTATAGTCATAGGAGAACCGTCTTTCACTTTGGTAGCTTTCAATAGCCCAGGTCTCTCTGCAAGTAAGATTTCTCTTCCATTTGATGAAGTCTTTGATTCTCATGGAAACCTCTGGGTAGCAGATGGTTTCAACAACCGTGTATTAGAATTTGTTGCACCCTTTTCTACCGGCCAGTCAGCATCGCTTGTCCTTGGCCAATCTGATTTTATTCATAATTTACCCAATCAAGGCAGCTCCTCTCCAGCTGCAAATACGCTTAGTATCCCAATCGCTCTCGCATTTGATTCCTCTGGCAACCTCTGGGTGGCAGATTCAAACAACAGCCGTGTACTGGAATACACTGCCCCATTTTCTACCGGCCAGTCAGCATCGCTTGTCATTGGTCAGCCAGATTTTGTTCATGGTCTAATAAATCGAGGAGGCCTAGTATCTGCAAATACGCTTGCTCATATTACTGATCTGCTCATCAATTCAGGAAACCTCTGGGTGACAGATGGTCTTAACAACCGTATAGTAGAGTATACTCCTCCTTATTCTAACGGTAAGGCCGCATCGCTTGTCCTTGGCCAATCTGATTTTACTCATAATTTGACAAATCAAGGTGGCGCTGTTGCAGCTAACACGTTGTCTTTTCCAAATTCTGCAAAAATTGACTCGTCAGGCAACCTCTGGGTGGCAGATGGTGATAACAACCGTATACTGGAATACCCTTCTCCATTGTCAACAAACGAGGCTGCAACAGTCGTGCTGGGTCAGCAATCTCTAGTTCATAATGCAACAAACCAAGGTGGTTCTCCATCCGATAATACAATTGCAGGTCCAAACTATGTGCGATTTGACTCGTCAGGCAACCTCTGGGTAGCGGATGGTTTCAACAACCGTGTATTGGAATTTGTTGCACCCTTTTCTACCGGCCAGTCTGCATCAACGGTGCTTGGCCAGCCAGATTTTGTAAACAATATAGCAAACACCGGTGGAATATCAGCAGGAACACTAAATGATCCTGAGAGCATAAACTTTGACGCACTAGGAAATATCTGGATATCTGACGGAGGTAATAATCGTGTGCTGATGGACACTGATTTTGCATCCTCCACTCTCATCTCTGTAAATTCTATATCCCCAGGTTCTAATTCATTTACACTTGGAGGCCTGACAGCAACACTAACTGCAACGGGAACGTGGAGCGATTCAAATATCTACGTGGAACAAATTGATGCAAACCCTCAGACAACAAACCCTGTTGGAAATATAATTGGCAAGTTTTACGAGATTGTGACAAACTCACCTGACATTATGTCTTCAAGAAGTGTATCATTAACATATACTGCCCCACAGATTACAGGGCCGCCACTACTAAATGAGACATCGCTTGAGATTTCTAGATTCAATGGAACTTGGAACGCATTGTCTTCTATCGTTAATACTGGTACCAAGACAGTTACTGCATCAACACCTGGGTTTTCCACATTCTCGCTCACAGGCTTTGCAGCCCCAACTATCACATCAGCAGTAGGATCTGGAAGTTCGGGATTTGCAAATGGAGCCATTATTACAGTATTTTTCTCAGACCCAACAAATGAACCTGGTGGAACTGGAATCCAAATGAAAAGCGGAGTGGACAATATATTTACAATATCAAAAAGCCTTGGCGCAAATTATACGGGACAGTGGATAAATCCCACTACGTTTAGAATTACAGCAGTTGACACTGCAGGAAACGGAAATCCTGATACTACAGGCAGCACTACAATATCGGTCAATTCAGGAGCCAAACTAAGAAATGCGGCAGGCACATCTGTTGTATCTACATCATCTGTAACCCTATCAGGAAACTTTGGCAAACCAGCTACTCCAACAATTACAAATTTCATTTCAGATAATCCATCAAACAACAGTACAACATATGCAAATAGTAACAGTTTTACAATACGATTTTCTGGCTCAACCAATCAACCTGGAGGCTCTGGGGTGCAAACAAAAGCTAGTGTAGATAGTATCTTCACATTCAGCCAAAGCCTTGGTACAGATTACACAGGCAAATGGGCAAACCCTAGCACGTTTATAATAACAATAAATGACGCCACAGGAGGTACTCCACAAATTGGAGTTACAACAGCTACAGTAAAAGCAAGCGCAAACCTAAAAGACTCTTCAGGAAATTCGGCTTCTTCTACATCATCTTCTCCTGCTCTGAGTGGAGGTTTCGGTATTTTCACATTTAGTACATCTGTTGCATCTGGAGGAAGTGCCACAACAACATTGCCTTCAGGTATTACTGCCCAGATAACACTACCTTCCACATCATCAGGCAGTGTGTCAATTCAAGAAACAACAGCCTCATCCCAAGTATCGTCAGGTAGCATATCATTTTTGGGTCAAAAAGTAGTAGATATCACTCCTCCAACAAATAGCTGTGCAGATGGATGTACATTTTCATTTACATTTACAAAAGATGATCTTGCACAAGCCGGAATCTCTCTTTCACAAGTGGCTATATTTCATGACAGGAATCATGATGGAGACTTCAATGACCCAGGTGAAGTACTTCACACAACTGTTACCGCCACATCGGATCCAAATCAATTTATTGCAACTGCAACTGATGATGTTACTTCAAAATTTGCAGTAGGTGGAGTAATTGCAGCACTTGCAATTTTAGGATCAGAAAACAACGCACCTGCACCTCCTACACTTTCTGGCCAGATGTTTGCCTCAGGCGAATATCCTTTGACAATTAATGGTCAGGGATTCAAGCTAGATAACTATACCAATAGTATTACAACGTCGACTTTTCAGGTAGGCAAACCCATTGATCTTAAGCTACTAGTGTATAGTAATCTAGGACCTGATGATGTGGGGGGAGCCGCGCTGTTTACCAACTTGCATGGAACCGATCTACAAGTGTCAAATAGCAATACCATTCTTGCATACAATAATGCTACAATTACAATCACAGATCCAGACGGGTTTACAAAATCTGTCATAGTCAGCAAAAAACCTGTGGCTGACAAGTTACAGCTTGATTTTGTAATCACATTTGCAAACCCAATGGATGCGTCAAACCTAATCATAAGAACATGGACTAAGGAGAACTATAAGGAAGATACACAGATAGTCAATGCTTTCCGTGTAATCAACACCGTATCTAGTCAAAAGACAAACTCTACCCTTTCAGATCTTATTTCAACCAATACGCCAGAGTTTGATGTTGGAAAAACACAAGATTCTGCTGTAGATCATACGTCAATTCCAATCTGGGTGAAGAACAATGCAAAATGGTGGGCAGACGGAAAGATAAACGATAAGAATTTTCTTGTAGGGTTACACTACCTAATTAAAAATGGAATCATCACAATACCGCAAAGCAAATCATCTGGTATGCAATCTGAGATCATTCCGGCATGGGTCAAAAATAATGCTGGATTTTGGGCAGACGGCAAGATATCAGATACAGAATTTGCAAAGGGGATCCAATACCTAATCGATAATGGAATAATACGTCCAATTGGAAATACTAGTCATTTGGGGGTAGACCCACTTCCGTTCCGATAATTTTTTTAAAAATGAACCATGACACAAGTTCTAACTTGTACAGGTTTGATTATATAATAGAACGCTATTTTACAGTAGGGGATAGGAGTGCAGGTAGAATCATTTAGATTTTTACCAAAGGTGGAATATGGCTCTTAATACAACTCTAAACCTAATTCATGCAAATTTCTTCTTTGTAGATATTGTGGGATTGTCAGATCCTTCCATGTCGACTAAAACTCAGATAAAAAAAATCGAGGCTCTAAACAAGAGCATTGCAGAATGTGATGCCTATAAAACGATGCCTAAAGACTCTCTATTGATTCTTCCAACTGGTGACGGTATGGCAATAGGTTTTCTACAAGGTCCAGAACTTCCTTTAAAACTTGCAATGGAATTACAAAAGAAACTAAATGAATACAACAAGGCAAAGATTCCATCAGAAATAGTTCAGGTAAGAGTTGGATTGCATAGTGGTAATGTGTTTGTGGTAAATGACATACAAGGAAACAAGAACATTTGGGGCCCTGGATTGATAATTGCAAGAAGAGTTATGGATTTTGGTGACGAAGATCATATACTTTTAAGCAGTGCACTGGCCGAGAGTCTTCACGAACTTTCTGACGAATATCTCCAATTCATCAAACCAGTTCATGATTTTGTATTAAAACACGGAAAATCCATGCTTATCTATTCTGCATACGGTGATGGATTTGGAAACCCAGAACATCCATCAAAAGGTGCTGCACTTGGAAGCAAATTGGGAGAATTTATCAAACGAAACAAGACAACCCTATATCCATTTGTTGAGGTTGCTCTTACCATTACTGATACTAAATCAATGAAGGTTCATTACAAAAGAACTTATGAGATAAAAAATACCTCTGATGAACCAATCTACAATGTTTTGCACGGTATTGCAACAGATGTTGAAAAACATTCCATAAACGATCTAAATGTCAAAGCCTATGATGAAGATAATAGGGATTTGAAGATAACAAGCATAAGTGTGGACGAGCCATATCAAAAGGAGTTTACTACTGGTTTTAACAGGCCTGTTTTGAAAGACGAGCCTGGTAGATACTACATCATGGAATATGAAGTAGAGGAACCAAATAGGTATTTTGAAAATGCGTTTTTGATAAACTGCCAGAAGTTAGTTTTGAAGATAGAATACCCAATAAATGACTCTGTGCAAGAACCAGTTTTATATGAAGTGAACCAAGAAACAGAAGAAAAAAAGAAATCGAACATTTCAGGTGTCATCAGGGAAAGCGGCGAAACAAACGTTATTCGCTGGGCAATTGAGGGCATAACAAAGGGCCAAAACTTTAGAATAGAGTGGTAAAAGAATCAAAACCTCAAAACACTACAGATTGAGATTCTACATTACAAGTAAACTTTTAGAAATGTCCAATTTAACCGACAAACTTGCTCATAACTAGCATACGTGATTCTTTATGATAAAAAGCCCGGAATTATCCACGGATTTATAGCTCCATTTTGGATCTGCTGCATATCAAACGCATAATTTGTCAATATGTAAAATTGTGGAATTTTTGAAATTTTCCATAGTCAAAACCAATAAGAAGAATAAATTTGACCAATATTGAGTTATATGTATAGCATTCTTGTATGGTATGGCAGAAAACACAGACACGAAAAAATCTTTTATCAAAGAATTCATGGACTTTCTGCAAAAGTTTTCAGTGATTGGTCTTGCAATCGCGTTCGTCATAGGACAAGCAGCCTCCAAATTAGTAACTGCATTTGTAACTGACATTATAACTCCACTAATCGGATTACTCACACCAAATGTTGGTGATCTGAACAAAGCAGGATTTACCGTGGGGAATTCGACTTTTTCGTATGGTGATCTTATCTCAAATGTGATAAACTTTCTAGTTATTGCATTAGTTGTGTTTCTTGCATACAAACAGCTATCGAGAGTAGGCCTGATGAAAGATCCTGTAAAAGGGTAGTCTGCAATCAAGGTTAAAATTCCATCAAACCAATCCTAAATTCAGTGAAAAAATGTCTGGAAAAATAAGGATTGACGGAAATAACCTTGTCTTTGAAATTCATGGCGTAGACATGATCTTGGCAATAAGAAAAACAATTACCGTACCGCTGAGTCATGTCACCTCTGTCTCAACTGAGAATGCGTCTTTGAACATTTTTCAACAAATGAAGGTTGCAGGAACTGGAATTCCAGGAGTTGTCAAGGATGGAACATATCTTTCAAAAGATGGTTTACTGTTCTTTGAGATGCACCATTCGGATAAGTGCATAACGATTTCATTGAACCACGAATCTTACAAGAAAATAGTCTTTGAGGTGGATGACAAGGATGCTGCAGCAAAGATGATAAACGATGCAATAAACAAATCTCAAAACTAGTTAAATCAAAGCGGCCATATTGTATTGTGTTGAAATTTGAAGAGTTTTGGAATCTCATGGGGGAGGAACTAACTACATCAAAGCAATTTGCAACCCAATCAAAGCCATTTTTTGCAAAGTATTCTGGAGGGAGAATCATCGTCACAACATCTGACGACTCTTTATGGACAATAGATCGTTCAACATTTAGGAAAATATGGGACAAAGCACTAACATTGCACGAATCTATGCGATTCAACCATGTAAATTACAACCACGATAACATACGAACATCGTCATACATCATATCAATCATGAAAAACTTTTTGACAGAAAAACAGCTAGAATAAACAACAAATTTCTACAGTTTCTATATCGTTAGATTTTATGTTTACTGCCAGACTTTCATTTTTGGCAATGTGTGTTCTAGCCTAAATTTTTCTTATGGCTAGTTTGGTGTTAGCCAACTCAAACAAGAATATGGTTCTAGAACAATGTTACACAGTACTTATCTTGACCTGAAAATATTTTACAATGAAACTGTGGGTGTAGAGTTCTCCTAACCCCATCCAACTCATTGACGCCTTCAGTTTCAATTTTTTCAAACAATTACGGAAATAACTGTGCTCTAGTGCAATTTGGCAAAACGTGTGTTTATTGGTTAATCTTAGAGCCCATTTCTGAGCGCAAACTTGCGTGTTTAGGCATGACAAATGTGACAGTAGTAGGCTCGTTTGTAATGGATATGGTTCCTCCGTGTTGTTCTACTATGTTTTTACAGCTTGGCAAACCTAGACCAGTTCCATATTGCTTTGTGGTAAACAATGGTTCGAAGATCCTAGGTAAGAGGTCTTCTGGTATTCCTGGCCCTGAATCTCGAACTTTGATCTGAATCTCATCTTTGCCTTTTTCTTCAATTTCTATTGTAATTTCTCCCGATTTATCGCCTATTGCATGAATGGAATTGGTGATTAGATTGATGAATAACACTTCGACTTTTGGCAAATCAAATTCAAACGAAATGTCATTTTGGGTAGTTTTCAGCGTTATATTCTTAGGTATGTGAACAGATTCAACTGCCCGGTTGATGACTGATAACAATGAATTGTTTTCCAGTTTCAAAGACCGTGTTTGTGCAAAATTGATAATGTCATCCATCATTGCATTTATGTTTGCAACTCCCCGTTCTATCTTTGCAAGATATTCCTTCATCTCATTGTCCATGCTGTCTTTCCACTTCAAATTCATGATGTCAACTGAATTTTTGATTATGCTCAGAGGATTTCTCAAGTCGTGACTAACGCGTGAGCTCATCTCTCCAAGTATTTGCATTTTTTCAGTTTTTAGAAGCTTGTCTGTTTTTACCTGCTGCACTTCTGTAATAAATTCACATTTGAGTCCAACTGTTTCATGATGTTTCCATATTGCCTCTTCGTTTGGAGCTTCTAGTATGCAATACAGCTTGTCCTCTTTTTTGTTGTGGAATAATTCTAAATGGATGACACCAAACTTGTCAGCAGGAGAATTTACAAGCTTCTCTAGTTTATCTGGTGTGAAATCTTTCATATTGTGACCGTCAATGAATGTGGGCAATTTAGATCACTTGTCCTTGTCTCCAGATAAAAAGATATCAAACATGAATCTCAATTGAAGAATTCTCCTATTTCAAAACAGTTTTCTATAGAGATATTCTGGCATCTACGTATTTTTTATCTCGCTTGTTTCTTTTTTGAGAATGGCAATTTGAACAAGTTCCCTGAACATCATGTCTGCTGTAATAAGGCTAGAATACATCTCGCGTACTTGATTGTAATCCATGCTTGCTTTGTCTGGCATTTTGCCAAGTGGTAAGAGTATCTCTTCTATGAACTTCCACATCTTTTCAAATGATGGTTCTGCTCTATCTTGCATCGTTACTTTTTACCTCTCAGGTGGCGAGTAACTAGTAGATCCAGAAACATGCTATTGTCAAGAGATTTGTCCTTCTTTTTTGCGTCTCTGACAGCTCTCTTGAAATGTTCATAGCATTCATTTTTTACTGTGATGCTTTTGTACTCCTTTCGCGGCACAAATGTAATTGTCCGGTACGTTGATAAATTATTTGTAGACTTTTTCTGCAAACGTAATAATAAATTCTCCTATTTATGGAAATATGAGATAAAATGAATGCAATCGCTTGTAATCTATGAAACTTGTATTTTTAGTGATTTTCTTCATCTATCGGCAGCACTGTGATGTCATTTTGCATGTTTTCGAATTTGGTACTGCAGACTAGGGTATTGGAAAATCTCCTTTATGTGATATCTCGCACAAATTTCTAGGTTAAACTTAGATAGTTGTTTATTTGTAGAACTTGTTGCATAGCGTTGAAACTCTATCTCGTACTTTTTCTAATTCCGTTGTTGCTTTTCTCCTCTGCTTTTGCAATGCCGTCCATCAAAGATAGCAATCTAGTTGTACAAAAGTATGTTTCAGGAATCTGTTGTGGACCTACAACTATGGCATTCATGGGAAATGATGACATCTTTGTACTTGAAAAAATTTCGGGAGAAGTGCATGTGATTAAAGATGGCACATTTCAAGGTACGCCTGTGTTAAAAGAGAATGTCACAACTGACGATGATCAGGGAATGCTTGGCATAGATGTGGTAGGAAAGAAAGTTTATTTGTATTTCACAGAGTCATCACGTCCTGGCGGTCCAGCTCTTGGGAATCGTGTTTATAGTTATGACTGGGATGGACAAAATCTTGTAAACAAAACTCTTGTAAAAGCAATGCCGAGCTTTGAAAATTACCACATTGGGGGAATAATGACTACAGACTTGAATGGTTCAGTCTATCTGATAGTAGGTGACAATGGCAGAGCTGAAGAAGGAAAGGGCGGGGTTCTTGAAAACAATGCTACTGGAGCTACTGATGACACTGGAGTAATACTTCGTATTGTTCCTCCAGGGACGTATTATGCGATAGGAGTGCGAAATAGCTTTGGTCTTACTGTAGATCCTGTGACAGGACATCTTTGGGATACTGAGAACGGCCCAGATCATGGGGATGAAATCAACATGGTGACACCAAATTTTAACAGCGGATGGGGAATAGTTGCAGGACAGGCAAATGTAACTCAGCTAGCCGAGATGCCGCACTATCAAAACTATACATATCATGATCCGCAATTCACATGGGACAAACCCGTTGCACCAACTGGAATATCTTTTATTACTTCTGACAAATTTCCAAACTACAAAAACAGTGTATTTGTAGGTGACTGCAATAACGGCAATCTGTACAACTTTGAGCTGAACCCTAACAGGGATGGCTTTGTGTTCAAGACTCCACAACTACAAGACAATATTGCTAATGTCGGTGATCCTCTCAATGAGACAATACTTGGTACAGGATTTGGATGTCTAACTGACATCAAGATGGGACCTGACGGTCTTGTCTATATTGTATCTTATTCTGATGGTTCCATCTATAGGATAGTTCCAACACAGTATTTGGAATCATCTGCTAATCATGATTATTATCAATATCTAATGTACCTCGTGCCTCTTGCTGGAGTGGCGATATTTGTGATATATCTCAAATCAAAGAAAAAATCTGCAATGCCAAAAACTACCTAGAACCTATAATACAAAATTATCCGTATTTTCTATATGATGTATGAAAAACCATTTTAACACTGCCTGGCAAATTCAAAATAATGTCTTGCCAAATCTGTTCTGTTAAACCTGTCTATTTGCTTCTTGGATTGTTGGTATTATCTGGATTCACGCATCTATGGAATGCGGTTGGGTTTCCTGATGTTTTTTTTGACGAGGGAGTGTATATGCGAAGAGCCATGCATGTACTGGAAGGGCTAGGTCCTCAAGAAGCATATTTTCATGATCATCCCTTCTTTGGGCAGATTATTCTGGCGTCATATCTTGCCCTGATCGGATTTCCAAATTCATTTCATCCATCAGCCAGTGTTAATTCTATTGCATCCCTATATCTTGCACCACGAATATTCATGGGAATTCTTGCTATAGTTGATACATTTCTAATTTACAAAATTGCTGAAAACCGATATGGGACAAAAATTGCCCTGATTTCTTCTATGTTTTTTGCAGTCATGCCAATAACCTGGCTTGTACGACGAATCTTGCTTGATTCTATCCTGATACCATTCCTATTGATGTCGATTCTGTTTGTACTGTATTCAAAAAATTCTCGTCACAAAAACTCACTGGTGCTACTTTCAGGCATCTGTATGGGTATTGCCATATTTACCAAAATTCCTGTGTTTGCAATGGCACCAATGATTGCAGGACTGATATATTTTTACAATGAAAAGAGTCTCAAACTTGTGGCGTTATGGATAATTCCAGTGATTTTGATACCTATGTTATGGCCGCTTCAAAGTGTAGAGGCGGGGCAATTCAACCTGTGGGTTGGAGATGTACTAAGCCAAACACAAAGGCACAGTGCCGGTCTATCATACATGTTGTATGCGTTTTTTGATATGGATCCTCTGCTGTTTGTCTTGGGGTCTGCAGGAATAGCTTTCTGCATATTCAAAAGGGATTATTTCGTCTTGATGTGGGTTGTGCCTTTCCTACTTTTCCTTCTTGCCATAGGATACAATCAATATTTTTATTGCATACCTCTTTTGCCAGTAATTTGCATTTCAGCATCAGTTCTTATCGTAAGGATACTTGGGTACATTAAAAGAGACAAACTAAAGAAAACTTTGCCGTACGTCATAGTCTTAGGGATAGGAACGTTTGGCTTGGTAAGTACATTGATGATTATAACTACAAACATGACATCAAGTGAGTTTCAGACAGCAGCCTTTGTCTTGCAACACATACCTGAAAGCGATAACAAGACTACAATTCTTGCAAGTCCGACATATTCATGGATATTCAATAGCGTGTTCCACAGGCAAAACGTGTTTCTTGATTATTCTCTTGTTCTCTGGCAGCAAATCACCACACCCAAAGTTCTGCTAGTTGTAGATCCACATTACATGATAGATATAGGAAGAGGAAACCTAAGTGAGCTAAATAATGATTCTAAACTTATCACATCATTTGATGGTAATGTGCAGAAATACAACATTGCACTATATCCTTATACGAATCTAAAGGTAAACTACGAAGGAAGCCACATTGCGATAAAAGAAAAATAATGTCGTGGAAATGACTTGCCTAGCTCCACACTTTTTCCTTGAATGTCCATTTCTTATTTAGTATAAAGTTGCCAATCGAAGCTATTGCAACTGATATGAACAAGGATAGTGCATAGTTCATGTGCTCTGTACCTACCAAGAGGTATACCATTCCAATCTGAAATGCCGCACCTATGCTACTAAACGCTAAAAATGTACCATACTGTACAAGTGTCCTTTTGGCACTGGTGTTTCTATCCTCAAACGTCCATATCTTATTTAGGACAAAGTTTGATGTCATTGAAAACGTGATTCCGATCATGGTAGCGTAAATGTACCACAGGTTTGATAAGACTGCCCCAAAGAGGAATGATACCAAATAGTTTACAAGCAGTCCTGATGCGCCGACTGTATAGAATCGTCCCGCCTTTGACAAAAATCGTACAGACGTCCTTTTCTCCTTTTCAGGCTTGCCATACCTGTACAACTTCCAAACTGATTTGAGATAATCTTGAATTACAGACCTGTCAAGCTTGCTCTCTCCTGACCTTCTATCTGTGAAATTGTAGGGAATTTCCATGACCTTTGCCCCGCGTGCCTTTACAAGAATCTCTAAAAGTATCTTATATCCTATGGCATCAAACTTGATGTTTCTGATGACGTGTCGTCTAAATGCAAAAAAGCCTGACATGGGGTCCTTTATTTTAATTCCAAGACTTCGTTGCGCTATCTTTGTCGCGCCTCTGCTAATCAACTTGCGCTTAAAAGGCCATCCGGTTATTGAGCCACCTTCAACATATCTTGACGCAACAACAATATCGCAATCTGATCTCTTCAGCTCTTCTATCATTTTTGCAATGGTTTCAGGTGGGTGGGAAAAATCGCTATCCATAACTACCACTGATTCTCCAACCGATGCCCTGATTCCAGTTAGAATGGCGGAACTCAAGCCTTTTTCGTCCTTGCGATTTATTATCCTAATCTCGCAGGTGCCTGTTGTTCTTGCTTTTCTTGCATACTCTTCTACTATTTTTCCTGTACCATCTGGAGAATTATCATCAACTACAATTATCTCTGCATTTGCTGCTACAGGTAGGCATGATGAAACAATGTCTAGCATTTTTGTAATATTTTGAGATTCATTATATGTTGGAATTATCACTGAAAGAGTTCGTGTACGAGTAGAGATCTCAGTTTTTGTTAGAGACATGGCTTCTGCCTTTTTTCGAGTCGCATACCTATTAAAATTTTGAGTTTAATTACCTACACCCATATATCTGTCAAGCAATGCTTTATTCTCGATGACAGGACTGTTCAGCAAAAAGAAAACACCGTGCATTATATGTAAAAAGGAAGTTTCCCATACTCACAAACCAAAAAAAAGCTGGAATGTCGACGGTTTACTGTGCGGTAATTGTTATGTCGATCTAATGGAAAAAAACTTTGAAAATGATAATGACGATAAATGTGCACTTTGTGGAGACACACCAGGCGGGTTTAACCTATGGAAGCCAAAAAAAGAATGGGAAGTAAAAGGATGGCTCTGCAAGCCATGTTTTGACCAAAAAGAAAAACTAGATGATGATATGAAAAATTTCTGTTGTTTATGTGGAACAAAGATTGGTTTTGTAAGCTATAGTCCAAAAAAAGAATGGAACATGAACGGCAACATGTGCAAAAATTGTTGGAAT
>DATFDB010000121.1:0-5166 GCA_035252445.1 Nitrosotalea sp.
TGGACTAGAGCTTGGCAATGCAGTGTTTACCGAGTTTCAAGGCGAGCTTGAAAACTATTCTGTCTTGGATCAAAAAATAATAGACATGGGTGCAGGACTTGAGCGATTTGCATGGATTACCATGGGAACTCCAACAGCATATGACTGCTGTTTTGGACCTATAACAAAGCATATGATAGAAAAAGTAGGCATAGATACAGATTCTGATATGATTTCAAGATATTTCAGAGCCATAGCAAAGACATTATCGGAATCTGACGACTTGTCCATTGCAAGAAAAAATGCGGCTTTACTTGCAGGAATTGACAGCACAAAAATGGACAAGATGATCTCGCCTTTAGAGGGAATTTATCTCATTGCAGATCATCTTAGGACTTTGGTGTTTGCCATTTCAGATGGAGCGCTGCCAAGCAATGTTGGTGGAGGCTATAACCTCAGAATGATACTGAGACGCACACTTGCAACAATAGACAGGTTTGGCTGGAATTTTGACCTAAATGATCTAATTGATCTTCATGTAGATTATTTGAAATCGACGTACCATGAGCTTGAAGGAACCAGAAATGATGTAAAAACAATTATCGGAATTGAAAAAGAACGCTACAAGGAATCTCGAATTAGAATGACAAATATTGCAAACATACTACAAACACAGAACAAGAAACTTTCAGTAGACGACCTGATTCGTCTCTACGAATCAGACGGCATAACTCCAGACTTTTTAAAAGAGACCCATATCATCTCAGAAATTCCGCCTACATTTTATGAAAAACTGTCTGACTTGCACCAGTCAGAAAAGGCTGAAAAAACAATCCAGCTAAACCTAGACGGAATTCCAGATACAATCTTGTCATACTACAAGGAAGATCCTCATGAGTTTGAAGCCAAAGTTCTCAAGGTTCTAAATGGAAAATATGTGATTCTTGATAAGACGTCATTTTATCCAAGAGGAGGAGGCCAGGAGCCAGATCATGGGAAGATTGGAAACTATGACGTGATTGATGTAAGTAAACATGGTAATGTAGTAGTCCATGAAACAAAGGGAGGCATTCCTCAAGAAGGGGATACTGTAAAATGCAAGATAGACGAGGCAAGGCGATGCGGCATCACCCGACATCATACAAGTACACATGTGGTTAACGCATCAGCAAGAAACACTTTGGGTTCGTGGATTTGGCAGCATTCTGCGTTTAAAGAACAAAACTATGCAAGACTTGACATCACCCATCATTCAAATCTCACAGAAGAAGAGATAGCAAAGATAGAAGATTTTGCAAATCTTTCAATTCGAAAAGACATACCAATTTTGATCAATGAGTTTGACCGTGGTGATGCAGAACAAAAATATGGTTTTAGGATATACCAAGGAGGAGTAGTGCCTGTAAAAATGGTCAGAATTGTAAACATCGATGGTTTAGATGTAGAAGCATGTGGTGGCACGCATGTACGCAAGACAGGAGAGCTTGGCCTAATCAAAATTACAAAGTCAGAAAGAATCCAGGATGGAGTGGTAAGATTAGAATTTGTTTCAGGTGAAGCCGCAATCAAGTATACACAAAACCAAGACAAAAAAATATCACAAATTGTAAAGTCGCTTGGCTCAAGCAAGGAAAAAGTTCTAGAGTCATTTGAACATGTTGTAAGAGATGGCGAGGAAGCAAAAAAGAAAATCAAGCAGATAATAAAAAGAACGTCAGAGTCTTCTGCAAGATCTGCCATATCGCAAGCAAAGAACCTAGGAAATGTCAAGTTGTTTAGCATAATAGAGGAAGAGCTTGATGACGAATACCACATTGCAGTTGGCGAGCAGGCAGTCAGCCTAGACAAGTCTCTCATATATTGTGCTTTGATAGTGAAAAACGACTCTATTCGCATAGTTGCGTTCTGTGGTGCTGATGCTGTAAAGACAAAGAAAGCAGGAGATTTGGTCAGAGACGTATCCAAGGTGCTTGGTGGCTCTGGCGGCGGAAAAGATACGTTTGGACAGGGCGGAGGAAAAGACACACTCAAGATAAAGGACGCATTAATTGCCGCGGAACAATCTATCCTTGGAAAGTGACAAAGATGGAATGGGTACAGATTGAGGAGAAATGGAGGAAAAAATGGAATGATGAAAAACAGTTTGAGAGCAATCCCGATTCAAGAAAGAAATTTTTTGTTACAGTAGCGTATCCCTATCCCAACTCACCACAGCACATAGGGCACGGCAGGACATACACATTAGCTGATGTTCATGCGAGATTTATGCGAATGTCTGGATACAACGTATTGTTTCCAATGGGATTTCATTATACTGGAACTCCTATTCTTGGCATGGCCAGAAGAGTTCAGGAGAATGACAAGGATCTCATTGAGGCATTTAGAACTCTGTACAAAGTTCCTGATGAAAAGATTAGAGAGTTTTCAGAACCTGTAAAAATTGCTGACTATTTCCACCAGGAAATTAAGGCTGGCATGATAGAGATGGGATACTCGATAGACTGGCGAAGAGAGTTTACTACAATAGATCCCTTTTACAACAAGTTCATAGAGTGGCAGTTCAAGAAACTAAAAGAAAGCGGGCTTGTCATTCAAGGAACTCATCCAGTTGGCTGGTGTCCAAAAGATCAAAACCCAGTCTCCCAGCATGACACGCTTGGCGATATTGAACCAAGCTTTACAGAATACACAGTTATCAAATTCAAATACGACAACTATGTTTTGCCAACAGCTACACTACGACCAGAGACAATATTTGGAGTGACAAATCTTTGGGTGAATCCAAATGTCAACTATGAAATTGCCAAAGTGGATAATGAAGAATGGATAATCAGTTCCGAGTGTGCAACAAAACTAGGATTTCTGAATAAAAAAATAACAAAGACTGGAAATATCTCTGGAGCAGAACTTGTAGGCAAAAAAGTCAAGATCCCAGAAAGAAATGATGAGGTCTACATTCTGCCTGCCACATTTGTCGAAAGTGACAACGGAACTGGTGTCGTAATGTCGGTTCCTGCACATGCTCCATTTGATTATCAAGCGCTGTACGACTTGAAAAAAGAGGCCTCAAAATATCCCAACATTGCGTCTCTTTCAGAGATTGTGCCAATTTCCATAATAGAAACAGAAGGTTATGGCGATATTCCAGCAAAAGACATCATTGACAAACTTGGAATCAAAAACCAAGATGATCCAAAATTAGAAGAGGCAACAAAAGAGATCTATTCAAAGGAATTCTACGGTGGTAGGTTAAAGCAGAATACAGGCAAGTTTGCCAAAAAAGTTGTTGCAGATGCAAAAGAAGAGGTCAAAAAATGGATTCTTGGTAACGGCAATGCAGACATTTTGTATGAACTAAATGAAAATCCCGTAAGGTGCAGATGCGGCGCAGAATGTGTGGTAAAGCTTTTGGACAACCAATGGTTTCTCAATTACTCAAACCCAGAATGGAAGGAAAAGGTCCATTCATGGATAAATGAAATGAAGATACTTCCTGAAGAGATTAGAAACGAGTTCAACCATGTAGTAGACTGGCTAAAAGAGAGAGCATGTGCAAGACAGCACGGTCTTGGAACCAAGCTCCCATGGGACAAAAACTGGATAATAGAGAGCCTGTCAGACTCTGTCATTTACATGGCATATTATACAATAGTAAAATACGTCAATTCTGACGAGGTAAAACCCGATCACATATCTGATTCATTTTTTGATTATGTCTTTCTTGAAAAAGGCGATGTGCAGAAAGTGTCATCAGAATCAAAGATTTCTCAAGAAGTGCTAGAAAAAATAAAAAAAGAATTCCAGTATTACTATCCAGTAAATGCCAGACATTCGGGCAGGGACCTAGTACCAAACCACCTAACATTTTTCATTTTCAACCATCTAGCAATATTTCCAAAAAAATATTGGCCAGAAGAGATAGTTGTCAACGGTTCGGTTTTGATGGACGGCAAAAAAATGTCAAAATCCATGGGAAACATAATACCGCTCAGGGATGCAATAAAGACACATGGTGCAGATTCCATCAGGCTTGCAATCTTAATTTCTGCTGAGCTTCTCCAAGATGCAGACTTTAATCAAGAAGCGGTACGCGGAATTAAGAACAAACTGGAAAACATGTTAGAGGAATCTGCCAAATACAAGTCTGCAAAAGAGACGACACTCATGCAAGAAGACAAGTGGCTTCACAGCCGCTTGCAGCAGTTGATTGCAAAGGCAACCACTTCTATTCAAAAAATGAGATTAAGAGAGGCGCTTCACCATATCTTGTATGAATTTGACTCTGACATCCAATGGTACCAAAGAAGAGTTGAGGCAAAAAACAGGACAGACCAGATAGGAATTTTGCACGAAGTGCTTTCTGCAAGAGTTGCAATGCTATCACCTTTTGCGCCATATGTTTCAGAAGAGATGTGGTCAAGATTGGGGAACCAAGGCCTAGCATCAATGTCTCCATGGCCCATTCCAGATGAGGCAAAAATTGATCTTCTTTCAGTCCAATCAGAAGACCTTCTCAAGGCAACGTTAGATGACATCAAGAACATAATCAAGGTGACAAAGATGAGTCCAAAGAAAGTTACAATATACACAGCTGCAACATGGAAAGTAAAGGCATACCAGAAAATATTATCCCAAGTTACAAGTGGAGACATCAACATAGGCACCATAATAAAATCTCTGATAGCAGACAGCGAAACAGCTGAGATAAAAAAAGACCCAGACTTTGTCAAAAAAACAGTCAACGACATTTTATCCGAATCTCAAGACAATAGGGATTCTAAAAATAAAGTTGGTATAGTAGATGAGGTAAAAGCGTTATCTGAGCTAGAGTCCTTGATAAAAGGAGAATACGGTATAGAGCTGCAAGTTTTTTCCGAGACTGATCAAGCCAAGTATGATCCAAAAAACAAAGCAAGAACTGCTAGGCCATACAAGCCTGCCATTTTAATAGAGTAAACCGATTTTTGCAGCCACATCTTTTTTATTAGGTCATTTTAGGTATAAAGCTCGTTTGAAAATAGCTGTTGTCGGAGTAGGAGTTGCAGGCGCATATCTTCTTGGAAGATTGAAAAAGCAACATGAGGTTGTAGGCTTTGAGAGAAGCACGGAAGAAAACCATGATTCCATATGTGCATGGGGTACAACAAAAGGCCCTATGAACGAGTTTGCAAAAAAATGTGACCTTGA
>DATFDB010000122.1:0-3190 GCA_035252445.1 Nitrosotalea sp.
ATTCTTCTTTCTCAGTTTCTTTCTTTGAGCGTCCAAAGAGCCCCATTAATAGAACATGTTTTACATGGTAAGAAAAGTATTCTCTTTTTCTAAAATATGTATCTGCTAAGGTTTCTTCTTCTTAAGGAAACTTATGTAAAAACCAAGCCCGCCAATGGCAAACCCAAATATGATTATGGACATTCCACCCACCAGATCATTTTTAAAGTAACCTGGGGCAAATACAAAGATCAATATCCCTATTGCAATCAAGACCATCCCGCTTCCTTTGGGTCTATTGTGCTCGCTGTGTGCCATGCTATAGATATTCAGAGATTGTAGTAGCCACTTTCTTTCTTCCTATGTCTAGTATGAATGGCCCAAGCTTAGGCCCTCTGTCTGCTGCCAGTATTATTTGATATAAAATCTTGAAAAAGTCTTTTGGCTGAACCCCATTATTTTTTGCAATTTGGTAAATGTCATTCTGCAGATCAGCGGGTTCACTATCCACCGACAAAATGTTTGCAAGCTCTGCTAATGCTTTTTTCCCTATGTCGTCTATCTGAACCTCCACTTTGATTGGTCTATCAAAATCGTCAGCATAATTTCCGGCTAGTACTATCAACTCATCAATATTCGCAGATGTTTCCTTTATGGTTCCATATTCTATAAGCTTCTTTGATACTCTTGATACCCTGTCTTCTCTGAATATTTTACACAACTGGACAAGTAGTCTGTAGTTCACATATGGCAACTGAACCTTGGGTGGATTCAGCAAGTTTACGTATTCGTACAATCCTTTTGTCTTTGTGGTCTTGGCTTCATTGTCGAGTTTTATTTTTCCAAAGTAAATGTTCTCAAGTTCACGGTATTCGTCCATTAACGCCGGTATGTCTTCAAACCCAACTTCGCGCGTACCTGTAATTCTTTTGTAAAGTAGAAGCAGAATTGACTTGGGAGTTCCGTATCTCAACCATGCCTGCGACGTTACGACATTTCCAAGAGATTTTGATATTTTTTTGCCCCCTTTGTCAAGAAACATCTCATACTTTACATGCGTAGGGTGTTGGAATCCAAGTATCTCGTCTGCAACCCAGTCATTAACCTTGACAGAATCCATTATGTCTTTGCCATATGCCTCAAACCTGATGTCAAATGCTTGCCATCTTGCCGCAAACTCTACCTTCCATGCAAGTTTTCCTAGATCTTTTGTAATGTCTGCGACACCATCATGGCCGCACCCATCAAGAACTCTGGACCCAATTGTAGTTCTACTGCATTTGTACTTGATCTTTCTCTCATCTGCTAGATATTCGTAAGCTACTGCAGTGTACAGCCTGCCACAATTTGCGCAAACAGGAAAATAAGGTAACGTCTCTTGATATTTTTCTTGACCCACAAGCTCTGCGATTTTTTCTCCTATCTTTTTGCTATTTGTAAGAATTGTATGGATCTGATCTTTTAGCAGTCCATTTCTGTATGTGTCTACACCACGTTGAAATTTGTACTTGATTCCCATCTTGTCAAGTCCATCAAGTAACAAACTACTCATGTGTAATCCGTACGAGTCATGGCATCCAAAAGGATCTGGTATAAACGAAACAGGTTTTGCAATGTGATCTTTTAGCCAGTCTGGTAATCCCTCTGGTATCTTCCTCAGACCGTCGAGATCATCTGAATAGGCAACAAGTTCTGATTCGTATCCAAAGTTTTCAAGCGCGAGTTTTACGCCATATGCTCTAGCAGCATCTCCAAGACTCCCAATATGTGGAATGCCAGACGCACCAAGGCCACTTTCAACTCTTATCATGCCTGTGTTTCTTCCAAGGGCTTTTTCTCTTTCTAAGAGCTCGCCTGCAAGCTTGTCTATCCAAGTTCCTTTTCCAATTATTTTCTGCTCTTCCATTATACCAATTCCTTTGACATGTATGGACCGTAAAGTGAATAGCCGAGTTTCTTGTAGTATTCTCTTGTCCCAACCGCACTAATCACTAAAAGATTTCTTGCGTCAAACTCTTCTTTTGAAATTCGTTCTGCTTCCTTCATCAAGTTTTTTCCAAGACCTGAATGCTGTATGCTGTCTTTGTCACGCTTGCCAAGTTTGAGAGATTTGCCATAAACATGAATTTCTCTTACTATGCACGTGTTTTGAGTTACTTCTGCTCTGTGCGCCACTAGGCTTGGTTTTCGCAGTCTCAAAAATCCAAATATCTTATCGTTTGAATCATCATACGACAAAAATACCTCTTGTCCTCCTGAAGACTCGTAATTCTCTCTGTTCATCTTAATGTCATCTATGTTGATCAAGTCCTCTGACAGACCAGCTTCTCTGCATCTGATGCATTTGCAAGAAAGGTTCTCCTTCTTGAGGTTTTGTTGAACTATCTGACGTAGATTCCCAAGATTAGGGCCCGCAACAATCTGGTCAGACGAGATCTCTCGCTGCATGCGCATTATCCTTGTCCATCTGGGTATGATCTTTTTCATCTCAGTCAGAACTTTAATCATGTCTTCCTGTGAATACGGAGAAAAGTCTCCTTTCTTGTAAGACTCGTATAGTGGAGTATTTTCAAGTACAAGTGTCGGGTAAATCTTTAGCATGTCTGGCTTTAGGGCAGGATCTGAGAACAATTTTTTGAAATCCTCAATGTCTTCTTCTGGTGTCATGGTTGGAAGGCCTGGCATCATATGTGCCACAATCTTGTATCCTGCATCTTTTGATATCTGAAATGATTCTGTTACATCATGGAATGTATGCCCCCTGTTAACAATTTGGTAGACTTTATCATGAAGGCTTTGAACTCCAATCTCTACTCTTGTTATGCCATAATCAAGCATCCAGTCTACATGCTGTGCCTTGCAATAGTCCGGTTTTGTTTCAATAGTGAAGCCGACATTTCTAACACTTGCACTTTCATTATTTTTCTTGGCCGATTCTAAATCTTTAGAGTCAAATCCATTTAGCGCGTTAAAACATGACTTGATAAAAGATATCTGATAATCGCGCGGCATGAAAAGAAACGTCCCACCCACAATCACTAGTTCAAGTTTTGTACTGTCATGTCCGTAACTAATCAAATGTTCTAGCTTGTCAAGTATCTGTTTTTTTGGATCATAACTGTTCAGTATGGCATTTTGTGTAGATGGCTCACGTCCTGTGTAGCTATTTGGAGTGTTAAACTCGATTCCTCCTGGGCAGTATGTGCACCTT
>DATFDB010000123.1:0-2278 GCA_035252445.1 Nitrosotalea sp.
CTGAGAGATCTGCAGAGCAAATCCTTAATCCAAAAGATGCCAAGCCTGCATCGATGATTTTTGAATCCTTGCTAAACACGCTGGGTGTTACAGCATGAGTCTGACTCCGCAGGAGTTTGACTATCTTGAAAAAAAGATAGGGCGAAAACCAAATCCTGTAGAGTTACAAATAGTTGCAGCAGAGTGGTCTGAACACTGTTCCTACAAATCGTCAAAAATTCACCTCAAAACTCTACCGCGGGAAGGAAAGAGAGTCATCTCAGGTCCGGGATATGATTCTGGTGTATTAGATGTTGGAGACGGATATGTGGTCACAGTACACATTGAAAGTCACAACCACCCTTCTGCAGTAGAGCCATACGGTGGCGCAGCAACAGGTGTGGGGGGAGTTATCCGAGATATCTTGTCTGCAGGTACAAGACCTATTGCAATTTTGGACGGACTTAGATTTGGTGACATTGAAAAAGACACGCACGCCAGATGGCTTTTCAAAAATGCTGTTCGAGGAATAGCCGATTATGGAAATTGCCTTGGAATTCCAACAATTGGAGGGGAAATTGAGTTTGACAAGTGTTTTACCAATTATGCTCTAGTAGATGTTGCCTCTGTTGGATTTGGAAAAAAAGAGAGGCTCATACAAAACAGGGCAGACAAAGGCGATTATGTAGTATTGATAGGTGGTTCTACTGGAAGAGATGGTATAGGTGGTTCGCAATTTGCATCTGACAAATTAGAATCCGAGAACCGTTCTGCAGTACAAATTCCTGATCCGTTCATAGAAAAGTTAGTAATTGAAGCAATCCTAGAAGCAAGAAACCAGAATTGTATCAAAGCAATGAAAGATCTTGGAGGGGGAGGACTTTCCTGTGCAATTTCTGAAACATCAGATGCGCTATCAGTTGGCATTGATCTTGACATTTCGCTGATTCATAAAAGAGAGCAGAACATGTCTTCTACTGAGATAATGGTATCAGAGTCTCAGGAAAGGATGCTTGTGATAACGTCTCCTGAAAAACTACAAACACTAAAAGGAATTTGTGAAAAACTACGTGTGTCATATTCTGTTGTAGGGAGGGTAACTACTGGAAATATGATGCAAATACTGTCTGAAAAAAACACTATAGCAAAACTTCCAAGTGAGGTAGTTGCAAATGCTCCACTTCTTGATAGGCCTGCACGCATTCCAAAATATCTTGCAAGTATATCTTCAATTAAAAAACCAAAAACTCCGAACTTATCGCAAACTCTACTAAAGATGCTTTCAAACCCAAACATAGCAAGCAAGCACTGGGTGTATACTCAATATGATCATGAGGTGGGTATTAGAACTGTAATCAAGCCAGGACAAGACGCATCAGTTCTAAGACTCGATAACGGCAAGTTTCTTTCTATAAAAATAGACGGCAATTCAAAGCATTGCTATGTCAATCCAAAACAAGGGGTGATTGGCTGCTTTGATGAAGCCTGCAGAAACGTAGTTTGTACTGGAGCCACGCCAATCGGAATGGTTGATCATCTACAATTTGGAAATCCTGAAGATCCTGAAATCTTTTGGACCTTCAAGGAATCAATTGATGGCATAACTGAATACGCAAAATATTTCCAAATTCCATGTGTGGGTGGAAAAGTAAGTCTATACAACGAAACTGACAACGGACCAATCAAACCAACTCCCCTCATAGGCGTGCTTGGGCTAATTGAGCACAAGCCATTAATTCCACAAAAAGCAAAAACAAACGATCATCTAATCATTATAGGTATCACAAAGGACGAGCTTGGGGGCTCGGAATACTATGAATACATTCATGATGTTATAGGCGGGGTGTGCCCGGTTGTTGACCTGCATTCTTCAAAGTCAAACCAAGAAGCTGTCTTGGAAATCATAAAACAAGACTTGGCAAAATCTGTACACGATTGTTCAAAAGGCGGACTTAGTGTGGCAGTGTCTGAAATCTGTATGACAAATGACATTGGGTGCCTGATTTCGTTAGATAAGGTGCCATCGGAGGACCTCCGGGATGACGAATTGCTTTTTTCAGAATCCCATTCTAGATTCCTGATAACCGCAGATCCTTCAAAACTTAAAACAATCAAGTCGGTGCTTGAAAAATACAAAATCATGCATGAAATCATAGGCAAGTTTTCAGGCAAAAATATTGTGTTTAAAAACAAAACAAAATCTATTGCAAGTGTAAGGGTTGATAAGGCACAAGAAAAATGGTTAAACTCGTTGGGGTTGTTGGTAAGCCATGGTTAAAGAAAACTGCGGTGTAGTTGG
>DATFDB010000124.1:0-11305 GCA_035252445.1 Nitrosotalea sp.
TTATCAGAACCGCATCAAGGCACTTCAGATGAGCAATGTCGAGGTGGAACCTGTTGTAGACCCCAAGGCAACTCCAGAAGAGCAAAAACAATCGCTTACGAAAAATGAGCTTGATTCTCTTATAATGAAAGAAAAGCCAAATGTCAGCTGGGAGGAAGTAGTAGGGCTTGATGATGCAAAAAACGCATTACGAGAATCCATTGTATATCCTGCCAAAAGACCAGACCTCTTTCCACTTGGATGGCCAAGAGGAATGCTTCTTTATGGACCTCCGGGATGTGGCAAGACAATACTTGCAGCAGCTACCGCAAGCGAGATTGATGGCTATTTCATTAACGTAGATGCCGCATCCATGATGAGCAAATGGCTTGGAGAGGCTGAAAAGAATGTATCAAAATTATTTTCCATGGCAAGAGGGCTTGCCGAAAAAGAAGGATTGCCAGTAATACTGTTTGTTGACGAAGTAGACTCGTTGCTTGGAAACCGTAACAGCGAGGTTGGTGGAGAGATCCGTGTCAAGAATCAATTTCTAACAGAGATGGACGGCATAAACGGAAAAGGAAAAGACCTCAAACTCTATGTTATAGGTGCCACAAACAAGCCATGGAGCCTTGACTGGCCGTTTCTTAGAAGATTCACAAAAAGAATCTATGTATCACTTCCAACACTTGAAGCCAGAATCAATCTCTTTGACCTTTACACTGCACCACTGCAAAAAGAGGAGAAGGTCAAGTCTGCCGAACTTGCAAAACTAGCCGATGGTTACAGTGCAAGCGATATCAAGGATATCTGTCAGTCTGCACAACTTATGGTTGTAAATGACTTGTTCCACTCTGCAGAATTCAACGAGCCTGTTGCAGGAGAAGCACCACCAAAGCCTCGTGCCATTACCATGAATGACTTTAAGGAAATAATCACTAGAAGAAAACCAAGTGTCAGCATGGAAATGATTCGAGCCTACTACAAGTGGAGCGATCAATTCAAAGCTCTCTGATTTAGTTCATTTTTTTGCCACTCTATTTCCATTTTAAAAATATTGTAACGGAAAAATAAAATCTGGATCTGCACAAAACTTAAATTCTCATTGTTCTGCAGTTGCTGAGGGTCACAGAAATTCCAACAAAAAAAGCCAAACACGCAGAAAAGTTTGGTAAGCTTGTTTTGGAAGATGGCACTGTTTTTGACGGAATAGGTTTTGGGTATTCAACTGTTGTATTTGGGGAAGCGGTGTTTAACACTGGGATGGCAGGATATACCGAGGCGTTAACTGACCCATCATACAGCGGGCAGATTCTCACTCTGACATATCCGCTTGTAGGAAATTATGGCGTACCTGATGTCAACGCAAAAGACAGCGATGGCATCAGGAAATACTTTGAATCCGATAAAATTCAGGCACGGGGGCTTGTCGTCCATGAACTCTCACTTACTGCAAGCCATTGGAATCTTACCATGACGCTAGACGAGTGGTTATACAATGAAAAGATTCCTGGAATATCCGGAATTGATACCCGTGCTCTGACTACAAAACTTCGTACACATGGAGTTATGATGGCAGCACTTGCTGTATCAGAAAAAGAGATTGACGAGCAGGAACTAAAAAAGAAACTTGCCTCTGCAAAAAAATACAACGATGAGGAATTCATGGATGTTGTATCAGTAAAAGAGCCTCAGGTTTACGGTAACGACAAAGAATCTGTCATAGTGGTAGACACTGGTGTAAAAAATGCAATCTTGAGAAACATAAGGCATCTTGGGTACAGGGTTGTACGAGTACCGTGGAACTATTCGATAGAAAAAATCCTGTCTTACAACCCAAAAGGAGTCGTAATATCAAACGGACCTGGCGACCCAATAAAATGCGCTAAAACAATGGAGACTGCAAAAGAGCTAATTGACAAAAACATCCCAACCCTTGGAATATGCCTTGGGGCGCAAATATTGGGCCTTGCTGGAGGTGCAACTACATACAAGCTCAAGTATGGGCACAGGGGACAGAACAAGTCCTGCATAGATTTGGATAACAAGCATGTGTATGTCACAAGCCAAAACCACGGGTACTGCATTGACCCAGAATCTCTAAAAAAGACTGATTTCAAATTATGGTTTTCAAACACTGATGATGATACTGTGGAAGGTATAAAACACAAACAAAAAAAGATCATAGCTGTACAATTTCATCCCGAAGCTTCACCGGGACCTTTTGATTGCATGTTTGTTTTTGAAGAGCTCAAGAAACTGATAGGGGAGGAAAATGCCAAAAGATGAGTCGCTAAAAAAAATTCTAGTCCTTGGCAGCGGGGCAATCAAGATCGGAGAAGCAGGCGAAAGTCACTAAAGTGACCGTCAATTTGACTACTCCGGTTCTCAATGCCTCAAGGCAATCAAGGAAGAGGGAATCAAAAGCATTCTTGTAAATCCAAACATAGCGACAATACAAACTGATACGAGATTTGCAGACAAGGTGTACTCGATTCCAGTCAACCCGCAATACGTTGCATCGATAATAGAGTCTGAAAGGCCTGACGGGCTCATGCTTGGGTTTGGTGGACAGACTGCACTCAACTGTGGAGTAAAGCTGGATGAAATGGAAGTGCTCAAAAAATACAGTGTTCGAGTACTTGGAACTCAGGTCAGTGGAATCAAGGCAACTGAAGACAGGCAGCTCTTCAAGGATTCCATGATAGAGTGTGGTGTCCCTGTACTGAAAAGTAAGACTGTATACAACTTTGAGCAGGCAAAAGAAATCGCAAATGAGTTGGGTTATCCTGTAATAATTCGTGTTGCATACACACTTGGCGGAAAAGGTGGAGGAGTTGCACACAACGAGATTGAATTGCACGAGATTGTTACTCGTGGACTAAATGCAAGCCTTGTCGGCCAGGTTTTAATCGAAGAATATGTTGGACACTGGAAGCAGATAGAATATGAAGTCATGGCAGACTATGACCGAAATAACATCATAATATGCAATATGGAAAACGTTCTTTCCATGAGGGTGCACACTGGGGATAACATCGTAGTTGCACCGTCGCAGACACTTGATAATTATGAATACCAAATGTTAAGGTCGGCCGCATTGCGTGCTGCAAAACACGTCGGAATTGTAGGTGAATGCAACATCCAGTTTGCGCTTGATATGGACTCTGACAAGTATGTTGCAATAGAGATGAATCCAAGGCTTTCCCGTTCTTCAGCACTTGCAAGCAAGGCAACCGGATATCCTATAGCTTACATGGCAGCCAAGATTGGTATGGGATACAAGCTGCCTGAACTTGCAAATCGCATAACAAAGACTACGACTGCGTGCTTTGAGCCGTCACTTGACTATATTGTGTGCAAGCACCCACGATGGGACTTTAGCAAGTTTGAGCTTGCTAATCGACACCTAGGGCCTACGATGAAATCTGTCGGTGAGGTTATGGCAGTGGGCAGATGCTTTGAGGAATCGCTGCAAAAGGCAATACGAATGCTAGAGATTGGAAACGACGGGCTTGTTGCAAACCGAAAGCAAGATGAAACTTTCGACATTGAAGATCTTGAGAATCGATTGCAAAAACCCGATGACAAAATACTGTACCATGTGGCTGCAGCACTGCGTCAGGGAATATCAGTTGAGAGAATATACAAGCTATCAGCAATTGACCCATGGTTTGTTGAGAAAATAAAAAACATTGTTGAAAAAGAAAAAAATCTCAAAGAATCAAAGCTTGATAAAAAATTACTGGAAGAATCAAAGATGCTTGGATTTTCAGACAAGCAAATTGGAAGGCTTGTGGGAAAAGAAGAGATGGAAATTCGAAAAACACGAAAAGAATGGAACGTACTGCCAGTAGTAAAACGAATCGACACTCTAGCGGCAGAGTGGCCTGCACAGACAAACTATCTTTACCTAACATATGGTGGAAAAGCAAATGACTTTGAGGTAACTTCAGATTCTGAAAAAATCGCAGTGCTTGGTGCAGGGCCATATCGAATAGGAAGCAGCGTAGAGTTTGACTGGGGCACTGTAAACATGGTTTGGGGTCTAAAAGAAAATGGAGTAAAGGAAGTTTCTGTCATCAATTGCAATCCTGAAACTGTATCGACAGATTATGACATTTGCGACAGGCTGTACTTTGAGGAACTAACACTGGAACGTGTGCTTGACATTGCAGAATTTGAAAAAGCGACAGGTATTGTTACTGCAGTAGGGGGACAGACTGCAAACAACCTGACTCCAAAGCTTGCAAAAAATGGCATCAAGATAATTGGAACATCATTTGAAGACATTGACCGAGCTGAAAACAGGTCAAACTTTAGCAAGGTGCTTGACGACCTTCACATCAGGCAGCCTCCATGGCAGGCATTCTCGCAACTGTCTGATGCCAAGAAATTTGCGCTAAAGGTAGGATATCCGGTTCTTGTTAGGCCGTCATACGTACTAAGCGGGGCCGCAATGAAGGTAGTCTGGTCAGAAGAGCAGCTCAAAAAATATCTAGAAGAGGCAACAAACGTATCACCGGACTATCCTGTTGTAATCACAAAATTCATGCTAAATTCGCTAGAGGCTGAGGTAGATGGAGTCTCTGACGGAAAAAATGTTGTAATTGGAGCGGTAATTGAGCACATTGAAGGTGCAGGTGTGCACTCGGGTGACTCGATGATGTGTATTCCACCATGGAGTCTTAGCAACAAGGTGATAGAAACAATACTTGATTACACAAACAAGATTGCAACTGCATTTCAGATTAAAGGACCGTTTAACTTGCAATTCTTGATAAACGCTGATCAGGTGTATGTGATTGAGCTTAACATACGGGCTTCCCGCTCCATGCCCTTTGTATCAAAGTTTGTCAAGATGAACCTGATAAACCTTGCAGCTCGCGCAGTTCTTGGAAAAACACTACCGCATGTACCAAAAGACAGGTGGCGCAAGATCCATTCTTACGGAATAAAGGTTCCACAGTTTTCATTTATGCAACTTGAAGGTGCTGACATTATCTTGGGAGTGGAAATGCAGTCCACCGGAGAAGCTGCGTGTTTTGGAGAGAGCTTTTACGACGCACTTGCAAAAGGGTTGATGTCATCAGGATATGCACTTCCAAAGGAAGGCTCTGTCTTGATTACTGCAGGAGGATCAGAGAACAAGGAAAAACTCTTGCAAACTGCGCTTCTTTTGAAGAGCCTTGGATACAAGATACTTGCAACAGAACATACTGCAGAATTTTTGTCTGACAAGAGAATTGGGGATGTTCAAGTAGTCTACAAGATAAGTGAGCCGGAAAGAAAGCCAAACATAGCAGAATTGCTGTATGAAAGAAAAGTTGATTTTATAATCAATGTGCCAAGCACATCTACGCTTGAAAAATATGTTGGAATGCTTTACGACGAGTACCAAATAAGAAGAAAGGCAGTTGAGCTTGGAATACCGGTATTGATAACAACTGAGCTTGCAGATTCATTTGCAAAGACACTCGAATGGCTGCGACACAATGACACTACGAAAAAACCTCTAGAGCCTTATGAAAAGATTGAGCAGACTGAATCTAAGAAATAACAGTTACACTTGTTGAATGTCGTCCATTCAATTAATCTGCATCCAATTGTTGGGGTTCTATTTGTTTAGGTAACAAGAATGCCTTACACAGAATCATTATCATCACATCTGTCAGTATGGATGAATCATGTTTTTCAAAAGCACTGTTTCTAGCACTGACAATATCTTCTAATGCTACAGCATGAGTCAGCATCCATCTATGAGTTCCAAATTCGTATTCTTGTGCCATATGTATTAATTGGTTTTTTTAAAATAAAACGCTTGAGAAACCTAGTTAACTAACAATGTTATTCGCTTCAAATTCCGTTCCTAGAGGACTCTTGGGATTGCCGACTCATTGCCAATTATGGAGCCATCAAGAGTGGCAATCTTTGCAGATATTGGTGTCTTGACAGCCTCGATTATTGGAGAGATTGATCTTCGATGACTTTTCTTGTATGTGGCGTAAAAATACTTGTTAAATGACGGAACTACTGTTATCTCTATCTCTCCATGGACAGAAGGAAAGATACAATTTTTCTCTGCCTTCATTGAGACCCATACTCGTTGACCGTCAAGAACAGAGCCTTCTTGAAAGTAAACTGGGTGGACATGGCCCATGATTATCTTGTTTATGTGTGACAGATTTTCAGATGGCATGACATGACCATGGGTCAAAAGAACATCACCAATTACCAGTCCAGATGAGCTGGAAACTGAAACCCAGTCTGGTACAATCTTTTGTATATTGCCATCATGGTTTCCAGGAATCACAATTGTTTCAATTTTTTTTCCGATTTCAAAAAATAGTGGTACTGCATCCCACTCTATCTTTGATATTGATTCAACACTGGACTTGATATCGCCTAAAAGTATCAACGAGTCAGGCTTTTGTGATTCTATGATTGACTCTAGGCTTTGTACCGTCTCTGCGATTATCTCTTTTGGGTCAATATGGATGTCATTTGCGACAAGCTTGCTCTCAAATCCTATATGCAAGTCAGTCACAACAAGGTAGCGTTTTCCATTTTCCAAGATCAGCGCAGGCTGTGATTTGACAAGTCTTGTCAGTACCATCAAAGATAATATCCAAGTTTTGAAATTAAATTCTTGTGAAAGGCCGAGGGGATGTTGATTCTATTGTATCTTCAATGGGGGTAAAACTCCATTATTTTGAGCCAAGCGGTAGAAAAGTCTGGACTGTAGTGGGAAAAGATAACGAACATTGGCTTGACCCAGATTTGGGGTTTTGCTCATGTGAGGACTATTACTATAACGTGATGAACTCTGGGGGTGAGTGCTATCATCTCAAGGCAGTAAAGGCAGCAAGAGAAAAAGAAAAAGTCGAGACTGTGAAATTTTCTGATATCGAGTTTGAGAACTTTATCTCTGCTCTTGTTAAAGACTTACTGTGAACAAGTCTTCTTTTGAAACGCCCTTCCACAATCCTATCATGCCTTCTGGCTTGACAGGTTCCACTTTGGTTATTTTTTGAATCTTGATGTGGTCAGGGTTTGGGGGCATCCAAAGCATTGCCATATAGTCTCCAGCTATACCTACGGCATCTGGCTTTGCTGCAACTATCTTGTCCTTTGAAAATCCCTTTGATACGAGTGCATCAATTGCTTTTTGTTCAAGGTCTCGTCTTCCATGCACAAAAAGATAAACTGATCTTGCAGAATCTATTGTACTCATGATAATGTGAGTTTGGCAATTCTTAATCAAGGTTACTGTCATCAATTTTTTTCACAAAACCGCCTTTGACTTTTATACGAGTCCAATAAAGAAAAATCGTTGACAAATATTCTAGTTGTGGGCTCTGGTGGGCGTGAGCATGCACTTGGATGGAAATTGTCCCAGAGTCCAAACGTTGGAACTGTATTTTATGCTCCAGGAAATGGTGGAACTCCAAATAATGTTAACATCGAGGTAGACCAGATTGAAAAACTGGCACAGTTTGCTGCAGAGAATAATTGCTTGACTGTTGTTGGACCAGAAGTTCCATTGGCTGCAGGAATTGTTGACGAGTTTACAAAAAAAGGCCTTGACATATTTGGGCCTACAAAGGATGCGGCACAACTAGAATCAAGCAAGGTCTGGGCAAAAAATTTTATGAAAAGAAACGGTATACCGACTGCACGTTTTGAGATATTTGATGATGCAAAAAAGGCAAAAGAATACGCCTTGTCAGTAGATTATCCTTTGGTAGTAAAGGCAGACGGGCTTGCTGCAGGGAAAGGAGTTATTGTATGCAGTAACTCGCAAGAGGCGGTATCTGCAATTGAAAAGATTCTAGTTGAGAAGAGCTTTGGTACTGCGGGACTGCGTGTTATCTTGGAAGAGAGAATCGACGGAATAGAAGCATCTTACATTGCAATCTCTGACGGAAATGTTGCATATCCAATGGCAACAAGCCAAGACCACAAAAGAATCTATGACAATGACATGGGGCCAAACACAGGTGGAATGGGAGCATATTCACCAACTGGTGTGATCACTGATACATTGGCAGATGAGATCCAAAAAAATGTAATTGAAAAAACGGTATCATCTATGAAAAAAGAGGGTATTTTGTTCAAGGGGTTCCTGTATGCTGGAATAATGGTAAAAGATGGCAAGCCGTATGTCCTGGAGTTTAACGCAAGGATGGGAGACCCAGAATGCCAGCCGATAATGGTACGAATGGAGTCAGACCTACTTGATTACATAAAGGCAAGCATCAAAGGTACATTGTCTACTCTGCCCAAGATATTGTGGAAGAAGCAGAGTGCGGTCTGTATAGTCTTGGCCTCAAAGGGGTATCCAGACTCTTACCCAAAAAATGAAGAGATTAGTGGGCTTGATGGGAAAGACGATGTCTCTTATGTCTTTCATGCAGGAACAAAACGCGTTGATGGTAAGGTCTTGACAAACGGGGGAAGAGTACTTGGAGTTACTGCAACTGGAAATACATTGCAAGACGCAATCTCAAATGCATATGACAGAGTGGCAAAGATTTCCTGGCCAAGTAAATATTGCAGAACTGACATTGGAAAAAAAGGCCTTGCATTTGGTAATGCTAATTAGAACAATCCAGTTGTATGGTTGAACCTCAAGCAAAGTTTCTGTAATGTTACCTCAGATCTTCCTTTTTGCTGTATGACTTTTGTTCGGTCTTGAAGACCTTGATGTGGTCATAAACGCCAAATGAGAACAAAATGTATGACCAGAGGAAGAGTATGTCTATTGGATGTCCTGTGTATATCGAGTTGTCAAGCGAAAAATATTGAAAACCTGTATCAGCTATAACTTCTGAGATAATCCCAAGGAACATCAGTGACCACATAAAGTTCACTTTACCTCCAAAAAATAACATCATTCCAATAATTGCTGGCACAAGAACAATAACGTCTGCAACTGGATATAGTGCACCTAGTACTATTGAAAGATGGTCCTCGCCTGTATTGTTGTCAAATGCCATGTAAAGATTTGGTACAAGAACAGCTACTCCAAACAAAATGGCAGCTGTAGTCATTTTCTTGGTTATGCCATTTTTGAAAGGTTTTAGGTATAGTATTACAAAGATGAAATACGCTGGATATGCAGCCATATAGAATGCGTCTGCAAGTGACGGGAACGGCTTTTGATGGTAGAAAAGCTCAAGCACCGTCCAGACCGTCTCTGCTATGAACCACAATACGGAAAATATCGCAAAAGAGATCCAAGCCTTTCCATGGTTTCCTTTTATGCCGTGTTTTTTTGCAGAGATTATAGCTAAAACAACTATTGCACATGCTATCGGCTCAAATAACCAATCAGTAAAAACAGTGGCAGTTTCTTTACCTATGAGTTCTGAAACAAGAATTGCCAATCCCGTTGAAACTAGCGAAAATAACATGAATCGATGCTCTCTTAATTTTTCTATGGGCAACATGGAAACTCATTTACTAATTTTTGCAATGAATGTATCTATACCATTTTGAGTCTCAAATCCTTCAAGTTGCTCTTTTATTGATTCGACGATAGTGCTAGAACACTTGCCATAAACGTCATCAAGTATTTTTTTGAGATATTCTGGATGCTCATAGCAATCAGGAAAGTAACATTTGTAATCGCTATACAATCTGCCTATTATCTCATCGTATGCAGGTTTACCTATGCGTAAAAATATGGTTTCTATAGCCAAAGTCACAAGAGCTTTTCGCACAGTATGTTCACTTGCGCTCATACCCTCATCCAATCCTTTTCCAATTTATTGTATACTTAACTGTTCTCAGTTTTTATTTGTGCAATCTGCTAAAACAGTTCTTTTCAAAATCAAAACAAATATTGTTTTCTAGCTTTCTCAATTATCTAAATAGATTATCTCATCTTCTGTTACGATACAGTCCACCTTTACATCGTGGCTGTCGTGGGGAATTGATTTTACAATTTGTTTCGAGTATGACAGTGCAATCTTTTTTGAACGCTTGTCATGAAGGTATCTGTCATAATATCCAAATCCGTACCCCAATCGGTATCCTTCTCTTGTTAATGCAATTGCCGGTACTAGTATCACTTCAAGTTTTTTCACATCTTCGCAACGTTCTTTTGGTTCCATCACAGAAAAGTTGCCAACTTCAAGGTCTGAAAAACTTGAAATTTGTTTGAAGATGAGATTGTCTTTTTCAACCTTTGGAAGAGACAATTCTTTTCCTGCATTGAGTATTTCCTGCAAAATGTCTTGCGTGTGTACTTCGCTTCCTACCGAATGATATGCTCCTATTAGGCGAGCGTTTCTGTAAAAAGCGATCTTTCTTAGGTTGTCCTGAATCTTGCTACTTGCAATCTTGATAAAATCAGGCGAGAGGCTATCTCGTTGGTCCAAAAGCTGTTTGCGAAGACGCGCTTTCTCAACGGTTTGTGACAATTCCTTTACTAATTGAAGCTGCAGTTATTGTGTTTTTTAAAAGCATCGCTCGTGTCATAGGGCCAACTCCTCCTGGAACTGGTGTAGCGTATGATGCTTTTTTGATGACATTGTCATAATCTACATCTCCTGCAAGTTTGCCATCAAGTCTGCTTGTACCGACATCGATTACAATTGCCCCGTCTTTTACCATGTCCTGTGTCAGCGTAAACTTGTTTCTGTTTCCTACTGCACTGATTATAACATCTGCCTCAAGACAATACTCTTTGAGATTTTTTGTCTTTGAATGGCATGTAGTCACAGTGGCATTTTTTTCAAGCATGAGGTGATACAGTGGCTTTCCTACAAGGTTGCTTCGGTTTATGATTACTACCTCTTTTCCAGACAAATCGATATTATAATAATCAAATAATTCCATTATGCCAGACGGTGTACAAGGCTTCAAAAGCGCTTTTCCTGATGCTAACAATCCCATGTTGTATGGTGTTAGGCCATCGACATCTTTTAGCGGAGAAATTCTTGATATTGTTGAAAACTCGTCAAGATGTTCTGGAAGTGGAAGCTGGACCAAAATTCCATGGACTGTCTTGTCGTTATTTAGAAGGTCAATCAAACTGTCAAGTTCCTTCTGAGAGAATGACTGGGGTAACCTATGGTCTTTAGTTGCAATGCCTACCTCGGCGCAGTCTTTTTGCTTGCTTGTTACATATGATGCCGAAGCCTGGTTGTCTCCAACCAAGACAGTTGCAAGACATGGTTCTATCCCTTCTTTTTTCAGCTCTGTAGCAGCTGCCCTAACTCTGTCTTTGACAGAATTTGCAACTGCAATGCCATCAATCTTCTGCCCGGTCAAACATGATTGAGTAATTTGCACGATATTTAATCTTTGGAGCTTTTAT
>DATFDB010000125.1:0-3632 GCA_035252445.1 Nitrosotalea sp.
TTGCTTAGAGATTTTGTTACAAGCGCTCCTGCTCCTTCTTTATATAAACGGGCAAAAACTTCAAGCGATATCCCAAGAATACCTGATGCAAGCATTGTGGGTCGTTCAAGTGATATGGGTCCCACATTTGTTGAGATGTCGGGATTCACTTCTAATTATAAAAAATTGTTGTCTTATAACGGTTAGTGTGAGGTTTGCCTACTGTTACCTTTTTTAGTAAGACATGAAAATGCTTTGTATGCATTCTGTGATTCTAACAGAACTTGGTATTGCAATTTTTGACAATAACAAATGCGTAAAATCCATTCCATTTAGAAATCCTGCCAAGGAGTATATTGAAATAAAAAAAGAAATGTCTGATGTCAATGAGCTTGGGCAGTTTCTCGCAAAATCAGGAACAATAACATCTGTTAATGATTCAAGTCTTCTCAAACTTTTAAAGAAAAAATCAATAGATGCAGAACTCATGGAAGAAAAAAAGATTGAAACAATCCAGTCTTCCAAACTCAGAGTTCTTGTAGATTCTGGCTTTGCAACTGATGAAAATGATGCAAGAGGAAAATTAAGAGAATTTGCAATGAATCTTTCTTCTTCAAAAGTTACTGAAATCTCCGAGAGCCCAGATCTTCACATAATACAGGCCATAAATGGACTTGATGAAACTGACAAGATGATAAACCTGTTAAGCTCAAGACTCAGAGAGTGGTATGGTCTTCACTTTCCAGAGCTTGACAACCTAATTGATACAATTTCAGGTTATGCCAAAATAGTTCTAGCTGGTCGCAGAGACAATCTAAATCGTCAAGTATACAGCGATGCAGGGTTTCCTGACGAAAAAGTAGAGATGTTGTCATTGCTGCAAGAAAAAAGCAGAGGCGGACAAATTTCTAATGAAAATCTTGTCATAGTGCAAAACCTTGCAAAACAAATTTTGGAATTATTTGACTTGAGAGCTACTTTGGAAAAACACATCGAAGATCAAATGAAGATAATTGCGCCAAATCTTTCAGGGATTTTGGGAACATCGGTTGGAGCAAGAATACTTGGCAGGGCAGGAAGCCTCAGGAGATTGGCAACCATGCCAGCAAGTACAATCCAGGTTTTGGGAGCAGAAAAGGCACTTTTCCGTTCACTCAAGACTGGTGCACAGCCTCCAAAGCACGGGTTGCTATTCCAGCACACTCTAGTCCACGCAGCTCCCAGATGGCAACGCGGCAAGATTGCAAGAGCAATAGCTGCAAAGGCTGCTCTTGCCGCAAGAGTAGATGTTTTTGGAGCAGGAAGAAATGAGATGCTTTTTGAAAAATTGAATATAAGAATTGGCGAGATTGAAGAAAAGTACAAGAATCCTCCTCCTGAGAGACCACCAACACCCATGCAACAGCGCAGACCGATGGAACAGAGAGACAGAAAGTATGGCGGTGGCGGTTTTGGCAGACAAAGAGACAAAAAGAACGACTGGCAAAAGTCAAAACGAAGGAAATTTGGAAAACGAAGAAGGTAACATTTTCTGGGTTAAGATAGAAGGAGAAAAAAGACTCGCTACTTTAAATCTCGTTCCAGGAAATCAAGTTTACAGAGAAAAACTAGTAAAAATTAATGACGAAGAGTTCAGGGCATGGGATCCTTTTAGAAGTAAGCTCGGTGCTGCCATCATGAATGACTTGCAGACATTGCCAATAGTTAGAAAGTCGCGAGTTCTTTATCTTGGGGTTTCTACTGGAACAACTGCAAGCCATGTTTCAGATATCGTAGGTCCAAGCGGAATCGTATTTTGTGTCGAACACACAAGCAGAGTTGCGCGAGAATTTCTAGACAGAGTTGCATCACACAGATCAAACATGGTTCCCATCCTACAAGATGCAAGAAAACCAAAAGAGTATTTTGCAGTCTATGGGACTATCGATGTTGTATATGTCGATATTGCACAACCAGACCAAACAGAAATTGCCATATTGAATTGTAAAACATTTTTGAAAAAAGGTGGTTACTTGATGCTTGTAGTAAAGACTAGAAGCATCGATGTCACAAAAACTCCAGCAGAAGTAACTCGCATGGAGGCCAAGAAACTAAAAGACGATTTTGAGCTAGTGCAAGAACTTGATCTGGCTCCATATGAGAAGGACCACACTATGCTTGTTGCCAAGTACCTAGGCTAAGCTCCAAGCAATATTTTTACAGGCTTCCAGCTTTTTCGTACAAATTTAGGTGGTACTCCATCTGATGCAATAGAGTCTCTTATGAAGCGCATTGTCTTTGGGTCAGACGGGTATCCGCTTCCCACATCAAAGTTCTTTCTAATCTTCTCAATTGCTCTATCTCTATTCACTTTAGCAATGATAGAGGCTGCTGATACTACTGGAAAGCGCCTGTCAGCATGATGGCTTGAATGCACCTTATCGACTCGGGAAAGCTTTGAGATTAGCAATCCAAATCTAGCCGGATTTACATCACATGAATCAACATATGCAGAATCAGGCCTTAGTTTTGCAATGACTTTGGCCATGTATTTTCCTTCCAGGTGATTTAGTTGATTTTTTTGTACGCTTTGATCTATTATACGCGGCGATATCCTTGCCACATAGTAATCGTCTACTAGCGCAATAATTTTTTTGTACAGATTTTCTCTGGCGCGAGGAGTAAGCTGCTTTGAGTCTTTCACTCCAATTTCAGACAGGTGTTTAATCTTGTTGCGTTCAATGCGTATGCCTGCGATAACAAGCGGGCCTATGGCCGAACCTCTTCCCGCATCATCAACACCGCAAACTAGCATTTGAGTTGTTTTGCGTTAGATGTATTAAATCATTTTAGATTATGCAATGCAGTTGGAATCAGAACTTGTAGAGACAGTAGAGGGAAGTACTAGACTTTTAGTTCCCAAAGAGTCACTTGTAGACAAGGCCCCTCCAAGAGAGCCCGCTTTTTTCAACCCAAGGGCAAGGATAAGCAGGGATTTTTCAATAATTGCATATGCCGCTTTTCTAAAAAACTTCAAGGGACCAAAAACATTTCTTGATTCCCTTTCTGGTATAGGTGCAAGAAGCATTAGGGTTGCAAATGAACTAAAAGAAGTAGAGCAAGTTTTCATAAATGACGTAAACCCAAAGGCCCTTGAGATTGCAGAAAAGATTGCCAAACTAAACAATGTAGCTAATTGTGTCTTCTCTGAAAATGAGGCGTGCAGATTTCTCAGCTTACATTCTAAAAGAGATCAGAGAGGGGCAGTAGTCGATGTTGATCCCTTTGGCTCACCATCGAGGTATCTTGACTGTGCCATCCGGGCTACATTTCATGGAGGCCTGCTTTCTACTACAGCCACAGACCTTACTGTCTTGCATGGACTGTTTCCTACTGCATGTAAGCGAAAATATTATGGAGTTCCAGTCAGGGCCGAATATGGCGATGAGATCGCATTAAGGTTGATTCTGGGTTGTACAAACCTAGTTGCAGGAAGACTGGATGTAAAGATAGTACCATTATTTGTGCAAAACAACATGCATTACTACAAGACATACGTCAAAGTTCTTGTTAGAACAAACGACGAAGAAGATATGGGATACATATTGAACTGTAAAAATTGCGGCAACAGGCATGTCGTTAAAGAAGCCAAGTACGAGTGCGATATATGTAAA
>DATFDB010000126.1:0-3288 GCA_035252445.1 Nitrosotalea sp.
TAGATATGATTTGCCAAACACTTCCTTTAGGATCTCGCACAAGTATTGGGGGTTATCGCATGAATCTGCTATGGTGTAACTGTATCTCTTGTAAAGTAAGGCTTCAACTTTGTCATATGAAGGCTTACCCATGTGCAACAAAGCCTGTTCTATGACTAGACCCACTAGTGTCTTTTCAAGTCGTTCATAATTTCTGCTCAATACTCTGTCTTTCTTTATTTTATACTAAAGAAGAGTGGAAAAATGATAACATCAGAGATTCCGAATTGGAATTCTATATCCTGTTGGTGTTTTCTAAAGAGATCAGACGCGATCTATTGTAAATTATAACAATTATGCATCATTTATCAGCATGGCATATCGCCAAGGCATTTTAAAGGGAACGACATAAGATGAAAAAAGTTGGCTGAAAATGACAAAGACGAAGATCTATCAGTAAAACCTGAGGAATACATTGAGGTCATCAGCACTGAGGATGAACGAATCAAGATAATTGGCGAAGAGCTGGCAAATGACACGGGACGAGCTATTTTTGGAAAGATATCGCAAGGGATAGCAAGTTCAAACGAGCTTGCAAAAACACTTGGGATATCACTGCCTCTTGTTAACTGGCATATAAACAGACTATTGGGTGTGGGCCTAATCAAGGTGGAAAAAGTGGAGATGAGTCAAAAAAATAAACAGATGAAATATTATGCGCCAGTCAAGACAGCACTTGTAATAATCCCTCCGGAAAACTCGTCTGCAAAGGGATCCAAAAAAGAAACAGTATTGATGAAACTGCGTCACTACATGGCAAGCATTGTATCTTTTGTTGTAGGAGCATCTGGAATCTACATGCTTGAAAAAACTCAATCGCAACAAGTAGCCTATGTATCAGAAAATACTTCTGCTCCAGAGGCAAAAATGTATGCAGCAATCAAGAACGCAGCACCAATGGCAGCTCCAACCCCCGCACCAGGACCATCTGTATTTTCTGGAGATTTGATAATGATCTTGATTGCATTATTGGCAGGTGGTGCGTTCTTTTGTGTAGTCTATTTTGGAATAAAGTTTGCAAAAAGAGCAAAAAACAAAAAATCAAAACAGGTTGTAAGTTAGATTTCTTTTATGTTGTACAAAAAAATAAGAAATTTCGGTTATGTGTCAGTTTAACATAATTTTTTTACATAAAGTTATGTTAAAATGAAATTTAATCAAAGCCTATAAGCTCTGGAATTTATTACTGTATAATGACAAATAAACTCACAACAATTCTGGCAATTGCAGCAATTGCAATTGTATCAACAACAGTCTTTGGCGGAGTCAAAACTTCAAGTGATAATGCATATGCACAACAAGTTCCATATTATTATCAGCCTCCACAAAATACCATATCTGTGACAGGCACTGCTACTGCATCTGTCTCTCCAGATCTTGTTATCATACAATTAGGCGTTGATACACAAGCAAAGACTGCACAGGACGCTATGAGCCAAAATGCTCAAACGATGAACGCAACTGCAGCTGCAATCCAAAGTCTTGGAATAACGAACACGGAAATTAGTACCACTAATTTCACAATAGAACCAGTCTACAACAATACTGGACCGTATCCACCATATAACGAGTACAAAAGTGAATTTGTTGGATACAAAGTATCAAACACACTGCTCATTAAAACCACAAAACTTGGACTTGCAGGAAACATACTTGATACTGCAGTTGGGGCCGGAGCAAATAGAGTAGACAGCGTATCGTTCTCACTCTCACCTGCAAAGCAACAAACTATCCAAAACAGCCTGCTTGCCAATGCCATACAAGATGCCAAGTCAAGGGCGCAACAAGCATTGACTCCTCTTGGGCAGAAAATAGTAGGTGTGAAATCCGTGGATCTGTCTGGATTTATGCCGCAGCCGATCTATACATATGGCAAAATGAATATGGCAGCACCGGCAGCCGCAGTACAGACCCCGATCTTTGCATCAAACCAGGACATAACAACAAACGTCGATGTCATTTTCCTAATTGGGGCTCAGTAGCTCCTTATTTTTTTATTTTTACGGTACACACTCTCTTCTGAAAAAAATTTCATATACTATGTTCACGTATTATTACAGGTTGGAAACAGCTTATGTCATGATAAACTGTGAGATGGGGTCAGAAAGTTCAGTAATGGAAAAAATAAAGCCAATCAAGGGTGTAAAAGAAGTAGTAGGAGTATTTGGAAACTACGATGTGCTAGTCAAGATTCAATCTACGAAAATTGATGATCTTAGCCAAACCATTATTGCAAACATTCGTAGTCTCGACAAGATTCGATGTACTACTACACTAATGTGTGCTAATTGATAATGTAAGGAAACTGGGAGCGAGGTATCTATCGGTAGATGTTATGGCTAGGCACCTTTTTTAAGGCACGCACTGTAACAAAGACATCATGGAAATAATGGGTCGAGGTTTTAGACAAATATTTCGTGAAACTCCGTCGTATGTACATATACTTACCAAGTTTGCCGGATACCGATTATTTCACAAACGAAGTCCGATATATGGCTCTGCAGACATAATCAACGTATGCAATCTTCATTGTGAACATTGTTACTGGTGGCTAAACAGAAAAGAAAATGAAGATCTTACAGTAGAACAATGGAAAAAAGTAATTGATGAAAAATTTAAGAAAAATCATGTATTCATAATTACACTTGTTGGCGGAGAACCCACTATGAGGCCAGATGTCATTGAACTTTTCCTAAAAGAATTCCCAAAAAGAATCTGTATAGTATCAAACGGCACACTGCCATTGAAGCACTACAAAGACCTGTACTTTTACTGGATATCAATCGACGGAACAAAAGAGATTCACGACAAAATTCGTGGCGACAATGCATGGGACAGAACAAGAAAAAATGTCGTTGATTATGTGGAAAAAAATGGCAAACTTGCGTACAAGGACATTTGGATTACCATGACAATAAACTCGCTGAACTACAAGACTGTAAAAAATGTCATTGAAGAGTGGTCTGACTATTCAAACAAGATTGGATTTCAATTTCATACTCCATTTATGAAAAATGATCCACTTTGGTTTCCATTTGGAGAAGAGAGAACTAGAGTAGTTGATGAAATAATCGCAATGAAGGAAAAATATCCTGATTACATCATAAATCCAGACAGCCAGCTTGAATTGATGAAGAAAAACTGGGGTGGCAGAGGTACAACGCCCGTTGACTGTCCGACATGGGCTATAATATCAGTCGACCATATGGGTAGGGAAAAAATGCCTTGCTGTATTGGCAGCGCAGAAAG
>DATFDB010000127.1:0-15064 GCA_035252445.1 Nitrosotalea sp.
ACACAAGCTTACCCAAAGACTTGCAGAGGCAAGAAAGAAAAAAGAACTTCCCTGGGCAAGACCAGACGGCAAGTCCCAAGTTACAGTAGAGTACGAAGACGGAAAACCAAAAAGAATTGAAACAATTGTTGTATCAACTCAGCATTCACCTGAGGTAACAAATGAACAGATACAAAAAGAGATTGTTGATAAAGTCATCAAGCCAGTCTGCGGAAATTTATGGAATGACAAAATAAAGATTCATGTAAACCCAACTGGCCGATTCGTAATTGGCGGACCTCCAGGTGATGCAGGCCTTACTGGACGAAAGATAATTGTTGATACTTATGGCGGAATGGGAAGACATGGAGGTGGAGCATTTTCAGGAAAAGACCCATCAAAGGTTGACAGGTCAGCCTGCTACATGTGCAGATACATTGCAAAAAATATTGTAGCTGCAGGTCTTGCAGAAAGATGCGAGGTTCAGGTCGCATATGCAATAGGTGTTGCACAGCCAGTATCCCTGATGGTAAGCACTTTTGGAACAAGCAAGATTCCAGAAGAGCAGATTGAGAATCTAGTCAGAAAGCACTTTGACATGAGACCTGCTGCAATCATATCTCAACTAAAGTTGAAGAGTCCAATTTACAGAAAAACTGCAGCTTATGGACACTTTGGAAGAAATGAAGCAGAATTTACGTGGGAAAAGACCGACAAGGCAGATACATTACGCAAGGCTGCAGGCCTTTAACATTTCGCGGTATCCAGTAAACACTATTTTTGAAAGGCTAGCAAGTTTTTTGTGGTTTCCAACATAGTCGCCCACCAAGATGCTAAGATCATCCACACCAAACTCAGAGCGTGATACTAGTGCATTGTGATACTCCTCTTCAAACTCTACGTGTCGTATCTTGGTCTTTCCTGCAAAATTCCTTACAAATTGATTGTATGTCACAGCCTTGGGGCCCACAAGATCAATTATTTTTCTTGAAAACTGTTTGCCGCAGATTGCTTTTTCTACAACCCTGGCCACGTCACAAACCGAAATTGGCTGCATCCTGTATCTTCCAGAGCCCGGAATGACAACAGAGTCTTTTGCAATTTGTCCCAAAAGCATTTGTGATAGAGGATCTCCTTTGCCCATGATATATGACGGACGAAATATTGTATAGTCAAGGCCAGATCGAATAATTTCTTGTTCTGCCTTGAACTTTGAGATAAAGTACCCCAAGGTAGATTTTTTGCCAACTCCAAGTCCGCTCAGGTAAATTATTTTCTTGATGCCAGAATTTTTGCAAAGCAAGATTGCATTTTTTGTCAGGTTGACATTTACTGCCTCATAGTCTTCCTGAGTTGTCTGCCTTCCGGTTCCAATAAGGTGCAGAAAAGCTTGTGACCCTCTGATATTTTTTGCAATATTTTTTTCTGTTAGGTCTTGCGATGTTATGGTTTTTCCAAAATTGATTTTTCCTTTTTTTCTTGCAAGAGATACAACGTCATACCCATTTTCTGCAAGAAACTTGCCGACATTTCTTCCCACAAACCCACTGGCGCCAGAGATGGCAATCTTGTTTTTGCTCACAAACAGGGCACAGACATCCGACAAATTAATTTTGATGTTTATCCTAAGGCTAGTTGCTTGAAGCCATCTGACTGCTACCAGATTCTAGGAGTACAAAAGGGAGCATCGCAAAAGGAGATAAAAAACGCATACAGACAGCTCTCCCTCAAGTATCACCCAGACAGAAACAATAGCGACAAAAATGGAGAGAAATTCAAGCAGGTTACAGAGGCCTACCAACTTTTGAGGCGCGAGGAAAAATCAAAGACCAAGGCCTCCGATACAGATGTTTCTTCCAACTATACGCAGTTTTGGAAAAAATACGAGGGAAGCACAATGAATGATAACTTTAATTTCGGCCCCAACTTTGCAGGCTTTAAAAATCCATTTGGTGCAAGTACGCAAGAAAACTATGATCATTTCAGAGAAAAAGAGTCTTCCTTTAAGAGCACACACCTGATACTTTACGGCGGGCTTGGCATTATTGCGCTCTGGATAATACTTGAAAGCATTCTAAAATAACCACACAGGTTAATACACAAGAAAAAATAATCCCACATTATGGAGTCTGACAAGCCAAAAGGAAAGCTAAGGACTGGCTTTACTACAGGGACTTGTGCAACAGCAGGTGCAAAGGCAGGAGTGCTTGCCATTTTAAATCAAGAAAAAACAAGTTTTGTTGATGTTACGCTTCCAAAAAAATCCAAGATACAGATAAAGATAGAAAAATGCGAGTTTAGCAAAAGTTCTGCAAGTTGTTTTGTCATAAAGGACGGTGGTGATGATCCAGACGTTACACATGGCGCAGAGATACACACTACAGTATCCATAACAGATAACACAGGAAAGATAGAGATAGAAGGCGGTGAAGGGGTGGGCAGGGTGACAAAGCCAGGCCTTGGCCTAGATGTTGGCTCTGCTGCAATCAACCCCACTCCAAAAAAAATGATAACTGAAAACATTTTAGAGGTTGCACAAGACCTTTTGAAAAAAAATGGAGTAAAGGTTACGATATCAGTTCCAAAGGGAAGAGAGCTTGCACCAAAGACCGACAATCTAAGACTTGGAATCCTTGGCGGCATCTCAATTCTTGGAACAAGCGGAATTGTAATGCCGTATTCTACTGCATCGTTTGCTGCATCAATTAGGCAGAGCATTGATGTTACAATTGCCATGGGAAATGATACCGTAGTTCTTACAACAGGAGGAAGGAGCGAGGATTTTGCAAGAAAGATAATCAGTCTTCCAGACCATTGCTTTGTCCAGATGGGGGACTTTTCTGGGTATACAGTACAGCAGTGCGCAAAAAAGGGCATCAAAAAAGCCTATGTTGCAGGCTTTATCGGCAAGCTGACCAAGATGGGGATGGGAGTAAAGCAAACCCATGTCAAGGGCTCAAAGGTAGACATGGAGTTTTTGGCAGAGCTTGCAGCACATTGCAACATTCCTCAAAGTACAATTGAGGAGATCAAAAAAGCAAACACTGCAAGGCATGTCTTTGAGATTGTTTCAGGCAAAAACTTGGGCAACAGATACTTTGACCTTGTCTGTTCTGAGGTCTACAACCAACTAAGAAAGCATTCAGAAGAAAAGTTTGAGATCGACGTAATCATGTTTGACTTTGACGGCAATACCATAGGAAGGTTTCCAAGACAGTAACAGATATGTTCGCAAGCAAAAAAGACCTTTTGTGGATACCGTAGCAATAATTGCAATCACTAAAAACGGAATTGATATTGCAAAAAATTTAAAGACAAAGTTTCCCTCCTGGGAAGTCTTTGCCCCATCCAAGTTTTCAAGCGGCGATCCCAAAGTAAACTGGTTTGAGGAATCTACTACTGCAAAGGTAGGAGCGCTCTTTCAAAGCTACAGCGCACTTGTCTGCATATTTTCTCTTGGTGCAGTGATACGCCTTGTTGCACCATACATGAAGGACAAAAAGACAGACCCTGCAGTGGTTGTAATTGATGATACTGCCAAGTTTGTAATAAGCACATTATCAGGCCATCTCGGGGGAGCAAACAAGCTTGCAGAAGACATTGCAGTATTGCTTGGTGCAACTCCTGTAATTACAACAGCTGCAGATGTTAACAAAACTATTGCAGTAGATCTTGTTGGAAAGGAATTTGGGTGGAAGATAGATGACGACTCTACTGTTACAAAGGTTAGCGCATTTATGGTAAACGAAGAAAAGATAGGAGTCTTCCAGGATGCAGGTGAAAAAAACTGGTGGCTTCCAAAAAAAGAACTTCCAAAAAACGTACATCTCTATTCTAGCATTGACGAGATGGCAAGGTCAGACTGCAAGGGATTTTTGATAATCTCAGACAAGATAATCGAGGACAAAAAACTGCTTGAGCGTGCAGTCGTATACAGACCAAAAACTCTAGTGGTTGGAGTAGGGCTGCACTGGGACACTAGCCGAGATACAATAAAAGAAGGTCTCGAATTTTCCCTCTCAAAGTTCAAGCTCAGCCCCAAGTCAGTTGCCAAGTTTTCCTCAATCAAAAAAGAGGCCCAGGTAACAGGTTTGCGCGAGATTGCAGAAAGCATGGGAGTTCCAGTAGACTATTACGAAAAGCAGGATCTTGCAGGAATTACAATACCAAACCCCTCAGAGGTTGTACAAAACTTTGAGGGCACCCCAAGCGTATCGGAGGCGTCTGCCATCAAGAGCTCAGGAGGTACGCTAGTAGTTGAAAAGCAGAAATTCCCCCCAAATCTTACCATTGCAGTTGCAAGGATTGTAAAATGAAACGAGGATTATTACTAATAGACAGGGGCAGCCACGAGGACGATGTAAAACAAGAGCTGCAGCACATATGTGAAAAGGTAAAGCAAAAGGGAGGATACCACATGGCAAACTATTGTTTTCTTGAGGTAATCCCTCCGTATATCGAAGAAGGCATCAAGAGATCTCTCCTGTCAGAGATTGACTCGCTTACTATTGTACCATATTTCTTGTACCCAGGAAGAAAGGTAAAGGCAGCAGTAGATACAGCAACAAAGTTTCAGTCAAGCACAAAGACTAGGATCTCGATTTCAAGGCCAATGAACATGCACCATTCTCTGATTACACTTGTAAACGAAAAGATAGAAAAAATACTTGACAGAAACGCCTCTGCTGGACAGAAAAAAAATGTAGATGTATTACTGATAGGTCATGGCAGCAAGGACCCAGAGGCAAGGTCGGCTCTCAAGTATGTCGCAGACGGGCTTGGCAAGACATACAGAAATGTTAACTATTGTTTTTTGGAGATAGAAGAGCCCAACATAAAGCAAGGAATTGAAATCTGCTCAAAAAATAATCCAGAGTGCCTTGTTGTGGTACCATATTTTTTGCACAAGGGAGCACATGTAAAGCGAGACATTTACGAAGACCTCAACCCGGCTATTGCCCAAGCTGGCATCAAACAAATATTTCTCTCGGAGCATCTTGGAACTGACGAGAAAATGATAGACTTGGTACTTGAGAGGGCAATGGAGGCAGAAAAATGATTACGCAAAAGGGCCAGTCAATTGAGGACAAGAGCATGGAAATAATAGAAAAAGAACTTGGGCCACATCCTTACAGCCAGAACGAGTGGACTATAGTAAAACGCGTAATACATTCTACTGCAGACTTTGACTTTGCCAAGGCAAACAAGATAATTTTTCACAAGCAGGCAATAGAGAGCGGAATTAATGCACTAAAAAATGGATGCAACATAATAGTAGATGTCAACGGTGTTGTTGGCTTGCTAAACAAGGACAACCTTTCCAAGTTTGGAAATAAGGTAATTTGCAGCATTTCAGACCCCGCAGTTGTAGATGAGGCAAAGAGACAAAACAAGACTCGAGCCCAGACTGCAATGCGACTTGGTGCCAAAGACATTGACGGCGGAATTGTTGCAATAGGAAACGCACCGACTGCACTCCAAGAGATAGTGCAGATGGCAAAAGAAGGGATAGCCAAGCCTGCGCTTGTAATTGGAATACCTGTCGGATTTGTCTGCGCTGCAGAATCAAAAGAAGAGCTTGCCAAGACCGAGATTCCCTACATAACAAATGTTGGCCGCAAGGGAGGAAGTCCCTGTGCCTCTGCGATATTAAACGCACTCTACATAATTTTAAAACAAAAACTAGCTTCTTGATTCCCTGACGCAGCTGTCAACAAATGTTTTTGCAACGTTTGGCTGCGCAAAGTGCACGTGCATGTATGACGCAAGCGTGTTGTACTGTAGCATGCCGTCTCTTTTTTTGTTGATTCCCACGCCAATCTCCATCTCGTATGCAAACTTGGAATCTTTTGAAATTGATTCAAGCTCCGAGAAATGAAACTCGTGTCCTTGCAGACTAGAGTTTGCCCCAGATACAACACATGGCCTTGAGACATTTGCCTTGGTATAGTTTAGCTTGAGTTTTTTTTGCATTGCAGTGTCTGCCTCGTAGAGCCCTATCATCTTGAACTTTTTCTCCTTGTACCTAATTGACCTTGTAAGGTACATCAGCCCTCCACACTCTGCATATATTGGCAGCCCTTCCTCTGCTTTTTTCTTTATCACCTTTTTCATGGAACCGTTCCTTTCAAGCAACTCCCCTTTAACCTCAGGAAACCCACCGCCGATGTAGAGCCCGTCACATGATGGAATCTTTTTGTCATGAATTGGGCTGAAAAACACAAGCGACGCACCTGCCCTGCAAAGCGAGTCTAGGTTTTCGCGATAGTAAAAATTGAACGATTCATCCATTGCCACTGCAATCTTTGTCCTGGGCCGTACGCCTGCCTCCTGAGAGATCTTGGGCAGGCTTGATGTCTTGGTACCAATTTCAATAATTTTTTCAATGTCGATATAATCAGAATATGCTTTTGCAATGGAGCGTATTTTTTTCTCAAGTGATCTCATCTCTCCTACAGGAATCAACCCAAGGTGTCTTGACTCCAAGTTTAGGCTAGCGTCGCGTGGAATTGCACCAACAATTGGAATTCCAAGTTTAGAGAGCGCTTGCCTGCAGAGGTCCTCATGCTTTTTGCTTCCAAGTTTATTTAAAATCAATCCAGAGATTCTAGAGTTTCTGTGAAATTTTACAAAGCCTAACGCAGTTGCGGCAATAGAGCGTGCAGCCTTGCTTGCATCAAGAACCAGTATGACAGGGGCTTGAACAATGTTTGACACATGATGTGTGCTTGCAAAGTTGGAGCCTCCGGCAAACCCATCATAGTATCCCATTACGCCTTCAATTACTGATATGTCACTGCACGAGTTGCAGACAAAGTCTTTGAGTACCCCGCGTCTTCCCATGAGCCATGCGTCAAGGTTTCGTGCAGGCCTTTGCGCTACTGCAGAAAGATATGTCGGGTCTATAAAGTCAGGTCCAACCTTAAAGGGCTGCACCGAGTATCCATGTTTTTTGATGCCATGTATAATTGCGGCAGTTATCGATGTCTTTCCGACGCCGCTGCTTGTTCCTGACAGTACAATCCTTGGTATCTTCAAGTTATATCTCCAGACAAAACCACATGCAAGCTAGTATTCAATTTTCTTTCTGCGGAACAGAGTCTTTTATCAACCCAAAGAGTTGTCGTATTGCAAGTTTTGGATGGCCTGCTGCAAGCTTTATCATGTTTGCAAGCCCAAACTCCGCTTTGACAAAATCCAAAAACTCTTCAGCCGAGAGATCATCAATTATTCCAATCTCCTTGTCCCATTCCTCGTCAGAGAGCCCAAGCCACCTGTACTGCACCTTTATTGCAGACGCAATTTTTGAGCCTATTGCCTTTCTCATAGATTCCTCGTACGGCTTGAGAGATTTTTTTGATGTATCGCCAGACTTGACAGCATTTGCAGCAACCTCACCTGCCTTTCTGCCAAACTCAATCGCATACCTAATTCCCTCAAGAACTAGCGGGTTTGCCTGGCCTGCAGAGTCTCCCACTAGTATTAGGTTGTCATCAACTGTAACAGGGCGCAGCCCCTCGTTTGGAATTAGTCCATAATGAAACTCGACTGGAACAATTTTTCCCATCTCATCTAATGGCTTGGGTCTTTTCTCAAGCAGTTCCATCAGCCTCTGTGTGGCGTCTGCCTGTGATTCTGGCTTGCCCACGCCGACTCCAATCCGTGCCTTGTTTTCCCCAATTGGAAATACCCACGCATATCCAGCAGGGGAATAGTTCTGACCCACCATCAGATACCATGTCTTTGGGTCTATTTTTTCCACATAGGCCTCATATTCAGCTCCTGCCCCAAACCTCTTCCACTGTGATGCAAGCCCTGTTGCTTTTCCAATTACGGAATAAAACCCACTTGCGTCAATGATTATTTTGGAATTGAACACCAAGTCTTCTTTTAGCGAAGTTGCTTTTACTCCCATTAGCTTTCCCTCTTCTGTCATGACATCAGTAACATTTGTGCGCAAAAATATTTCTGCGCCAGCTCCTGCTGCCTCATATGCAAGAAACTGGTATGTTTTTCTTACATCAAGAACTGCAACCTCTGGCTCTTTGCTTTTTTTCATGATAACATTATTTGGAGAATAAAACGCATAATTTTGAATTGGATTGTAAAGTTGTGATGGAATTCCAAATGACTTGGCCTCTTTTATCCACGTGACCCCGCTAGTCCTTACGCTTTGCCCTATTGCCTCGTCCCTTTCAAGCACTGCAACCCGGGCTCCTTTTTTTGCAGCACTCCATCCAGCAGAAAGTCCTGCAGGCCCTCCTCCAACTATTACTATATCATAATTGTAATTTTTTGTCATCGGTAGTCTATATGGGCCCGGGTTTAGCATAATAACCCTTTTTTCATGATGACTCCAAATTGTTTCAAAGCGTCAGATTTTTACTGGTCGCAATAAAACAATCTTTGATGGAAAAAGAGGGACTGGTTATTGTTTACACAGGAAAGGGAAAGGGAAAGACAACAGCAGCGCTTGGGATGGCGCTTCGTGCGTTGGGTTATGATTACAAAGTTTGCATGATACAGTTCATCAAGGGCTCGTGGCACTATGGAGAGATGACCTCGTCGAAAAGGCTTGAGCCAGAGTTTGAGCTTACTGCAGTAGGAAAGGGATTTGTCGGCATCATGGATGACAAGAGCCCTATCGAGGACCACAAAAAAATTGCAGCCGAAGCCCTTGCCATTGCAAAAGAAAAGATTGCTTCACAAAAATACAACATTATAATTTTAGATGAGATAAACTATGCAGTAAACTTGGGGCTTGTAGAGCTTGGTGATGTTTTAAAACTCATACAAGCCAAGCCTGCAAATGTAAACTTGGTTCTTACAGGAAATCACGTCAAGGACGAAATAGTTGAGATAGCAGACTTGGTTACAGAGATGCGAGAGATAAAACATCCATTCAAGTCTGGCATAAGAGCAAAGAAAGGAATTGATTTCTAACCAGCAACATTAAATTACGTACTGGAAGCTTGAAAAAACATGTCTACTGCAATGCAGGAATTTCCCGAGGTCGGAGAAATAGTAGTTGCAACAGTAAGCAGAATTATGGATCAAGGCGCATACGTAACTCTTGACGAATACAACAACGTTCAGGGATTTCTACATATTTCCGAGATTGCAACAGGCTGGATTAGAAATGTAGAAAAGTTTCTCAAGCCAGGAGAAAAAAAGGTGCTTCTAGTCAAGCGTGTAGACACAAGAAGATCTGAAATTGACCTTTCCTTAAAACAAATCTCTTCTGACCAGAAGAAGAAAAAGCTGCTGGAGCTCAAGCGCAAGGAAAAGGAGAGCGGCCTGATTGAAAACCTAAAGACAAAGGCTAGCCTGTCCAAGGCCGAGTCTGAAAAGATTGAAAATATTCTAGTAGAAAAATTTGATTCCGTTTATGATGCTTTCAGCGAGGTAGCAGCAAAGGGCATCTCAGTTCTTGACGGGCTTGACATTCCAAGCAAGACAATTTCTGTAATTGGCGAGCTTAGCTCAAAAATGCAGATCCCCTATGTTGAGATAAGGGGTGTATTAGAGATTACAAGCACAAAACCTGACGGCATGGACATCATCAAGCGTTCCTTGATGTCAGTAATGGAAAACAAAAAAGTAAACGTCTCCATCACATACATCGGTGCTCCAAAATACCGCCTTGGAATTACAGCGCAAAACTTCAAGGATGCTGAAAAAGAGCTCAAGCCAATTCTTGCATCAATTGAGCAGACTATAGTCAAAAGCGGCGGCACGTTCAAGTTTACAAGGGAAGAATCAAAGAAAACCCGAGAGGGCTAGACATGAAGTTTCAGATGCGCAAGTGCGACAACTGCAAGAGATACACACTCAAAGACAAGTGCCCCAAGTGCGGCAGCAACACATCAAGCGTTCATCCAGGAAAATATTCCCCAGACGACAAGTATGCAAGATATAGAATCTCTGACAGATACAAGTAACCTACTTTGTCATATTTGAAGAAGAAGCCTTTATTGTTATTATTCTAGCATCGTCTGGATTTACAGGCTGGCTGTCAGAGTTTACCTGCAGTGCAGCTATCTTATCGACCACATCCTGGCCTGATACAACCTGTCCAAACAAAGTATATTTCCCGTTGAGGAAGCTGGCATCGCCAACTGTAATGAAGAACTGCGAGCTGCCGCTGTTTACATCTTGTCCCCGTGCCATACCTACTGTATACTGACTAAAGTTCATGTCGCTAAACTCTGGCGGAATTGTGTATCCAGCATCTCCCGTTCCCCAAGTGTCCCTTGAGCCATTCCTGCTGTTTGGGTCTCCTCCCTGTATTACAAATCCCGGAACTATTCTATGGAATACTGTTCCATCATAAAATCCAGAGTTGGCAAGTTTTTCAAAGTTGGCAACTGTCTTTGGCGCAACATCATTGAATAGTTTTAGCGTAATGTCTCCATACTTTGTAGTAATTACTGCAGTGTCGCCAGTTGTAGTAGACGAGCTGTTTGTCAGTGTTACTTTTGGTTGTGGCGGTGCCTGGGTGGTGGTTGCAGGCTGGTTGCTTGCTGCTTGTGGATTATAGTCTGGGTTTACTTTGTAGATTAATACTCCAGAGAATACACCCGAGTCAGATCTCTGAATGCTAGATGATTCATACGCAAGTTGCAGAGGACCTGTTCCATTTTGCGGATACTTCATGTTTGCTGCATAGATTGCGGTGTATCCATCTTGGTATGTTTGGGATTCAGCATGAGTAGTTGAATCATAATATGTTACAGGGGTAAATGGGAACATGTGCCCAAGTAGAGTATTTTGCCAAAAGTAATCTGTTGGAGTAAATTCATCTGCCTGCAGGAACTTTGACTCGTCCTCGCCTGCAATCCTAATGAACCACTGCTTCTTGCTCTCATCTCCCCCTCCTCCGAGAACATACAGTTGTTGTCCTTGCGAGACAAATTTTTGCCCTACTACATAGACAAGGATATAGTTTGCATGCATGTCTTGTAGTGCCTTCCATGCATCGTTAGGTGAACTGAGAAATAGTTTTGCAATTCCAGCTATCTTGCTTGTGTCAAGAGTTGCATTATCGACAAAGGTTGTCCTGCCTCCCAAAGTCTGTATCCAGTATCCATAATCCCACCACGATGCAACAATAGAGTTTGGCGGAGTGTTGTTTTTCAGCCAGTTCATGGCATCAGGCCAGTCGCTTGTCGCCATTGCAAAATTAGAGCCTCCGTTGAGTATGGTAGGAGGAGATTTTACTATTGATATCCAGTTTGCACCGACAGGAAAGACTGTTGGTACAAGTAACAGCGCAACAACTACAGCAACAAAAGCTATTTTTTGAATTCTTCCAAGGTATGTCGTACTCTTTTTTGTCACAGCCTTCTTTTTGGAATCTTTTGTTGGCTCTGGCACAACAGTTTTTGTCTCCTTTTTCAAAATTTCAGATGTTATTGCTGCAAGTCCAATAGATGCAAGCACAATTACAGAGCTTGCAGTGAGCAGCTCTAATCTCGAAAATGTCGAGCCTGCATATGCACCAACTATTCCAAGAATCAAAGCAAAAATTGTCATGTCATTTTTTATGTTAAACGGCAAGTTGTTGCCGTTACTTTTTCTAATCATCAACCATATTCCAAAGCCCGCAAACAGCATCAAGATTGAAAAGTAGGTAAAGTTTTGTGCCAGAGTTGGTGTTGCATGTTCTGCAACAGAGTCAACCAGTGGGTCCTCCGATGTCAGAAATGGATCTACTGCATTCATGTAACGGAAGCTTGGCGAGTGTAAAGCGCCAGAGGCAAAGATTGCGCCTCCTGCTATAATACATGCTGCAAGAACTAAAAGTCCGTTACGGGTCTTTGCATGATCCTTGCTGAATTTTTGAACGAAAATTATTATGACCATAAGTATGGTCGGGCCAATTAGGGCAAAGCCTCTCTCACCGAATACAAATCCTGGGCCAGGCCTTGCAAATACGCCTCCTGAGACTGCCATTGTTACTGCTATAAAAAATGGAATTGCCCACAGCAGGAACTTGTGATCTTTTCGTAGAAACGGCAGTGCGACTATAAAGATTGCAAGCGGGATTATGAAAAACTCTACGCCTCCCCATGACGCAAACCCAATGCTCAAAAACGATGCCCCTCCAAAGAGTTTGGCTATAGCTATTTTGCGGTTTTCAGTTTTAATTCCGCTAAGAAACAGGTATACACCAAGCAGCCCATAAAAGAGACCTAGCGGTTCTGACTTGAACCAACCTATGGTTCCTCTTACAATGATTGGAGGCGAGATTGCAAAGAATAGAGATGCAAAAAGCCCCGCTGTTGTGCCACCGATTACACGTACAAGTGCAAATACAATTATCGCCGTCATCGAGCCAAAAACTACAGGAAATATTATTGTGAAATCATAAAGGCTCATTCCACCGCCAAAAATTTTGTAAAGTATGGCATCGGTAAAGTGGAGCGGGACTTGAGCAGTTGCAAATACATCTCTTCCCTGCGGATACCAACTCATCGTGTCATGCCAATGAACATACGCATTGACACCGTTATCCAGAAGATACTGAGTTGCCCTAAAGTTAAAGTAAGGATCAAACTCGTTTAGCGCAAATCCATAGTCTGCTGCCTGCGACCTTATCATGGCAGAGATGGAAAAAGACGCGATAAGTATTCCAATTACAAGGAGGTGTCGTAAGTTAAAAGCACGGTTTCCTACCGTGAACAGTTTTCTATCCTGAATCAACCTAGCTTGATGAAATTCACTCTGTTTATTACTCTTTTGTGCCTACGGCTCTTTTGCAAGTATGTGTACTTCACATCCTGTTACAGCTTTCTTGAACTCTTGAGCATCATCAATGCTTCCCACAATTGTACCATAATGCATAGGCACTGCAACTTTAGGTTTTATTGCATTTACTGCCTTTACAGCTTCGCTTACAGTCATGACATATGTACCGCTAACAGGAACCAGCAACACATCTGGTTGCAAATTATTCATATCTGGTATAGGGTCAGAGTCTCCAGTGTGGTATATCGTAGTACCATCGATATTTAGCAGAAATCCAATCTTGTTGTCTTCTTTTGGATGAAAGGGCTTTTTTGTGTCAGGATTAATCTTGTCTACGTTATAGGCCCGAATTGCCTTTATCTTGATGCCGTTAATGGTTTTCTCGTCTCCTGGCATGAGGCCTGTCTTTTCCTTGCACGGAATGCTTCCAAGCTGGTCTATGCATTCTTTGGCTGCAACAATTGTAGTCTTTTTTGATGAGACTTTTTTGAGGTCGTCTAGGCTCATGTGATCAAAGTGATTGTGAGATAATAGAATCATGTCTGCGTCAATTGTCCTTGAAATTTTGTACGGGTCGATTACTATTTTGATATTTTTTTCAAGAATAAAGCCATCATGGCCAAGCCATGTTATCTTGATGTTTTTGTACTCTAGCATGTTTCTGATACCATCTCTGACAAATTAAATTTTGCCTGCCTCTAAAACTATTCTATTGCTTGCAAGCGATACAACCGACCCGCCATTTTCCTTTATCCTTTTTTTCAGCTCAATGTCAATTGTAGCAATCATGCCACCGTTTTCCTTTACATACATGACTAGCGCATCATCAACATTTGTGCCAGAAATTTTTATTTTTCCAAATTTTTCAGAAATTTTCAGCGCGCCTAGTGCTGAACTTTTTTTTTACTAGTTCCCTTTGAAATTCTTTGGAGCTCCCCTGATACCATATCCGGTACTAGAAACTCCAAGTTTCCTATCTCAGTGTCAAGGCTTGAGATGTTTTTTGTCTCTTTTGACGCAATAGCCATTAGAAAACTAGTGTCGCAGATTACCTTAACCAACTGCTACTACACCTGCTCCTATCAATCTCCATCTCTCGGCAAGTCTTCTGCTTATTGCGACCTTGCTGTTTTTAAATAAACATACAGGCCTCTTGAACTGCATCTCGACAGTCTTTCCTCTCACGCTTGTCACCTTGGATAACAGCGGCGCTGTCCCTATGCTCAACCTAAGCGACTCTCCTGTCTGGATTGAAGAGACCTTGATCTCGTCGTCAGTGCCAACAGCAGTATCAAAAAGACTAACTTCCATTTTTGCGCTGTAAGAATTTTCAGGCAAAGTTCCCGGTTTGCCAATGATGGAACCTATCAACGAATCGCTTCTTGTCATGGACGGATCAAGTTTGGTTCCTATTGCAACAAGACCGCCAGGCTTTACTTCATCGACAATTCCTGCTCCCGTTCCAAGTGAGGATATAGTTGTCACGATTGGTTCGTATTTCCCAGATTTTTCATTTGCAAGTCCAGGTTTTATCTCAATTTCATCTCCGACATTAAACGTGCCCTGTGTTAGGCTTCCACCTATCACACCCCCCTTCATGTCTTTTATCTTGGCACCAGGCTTGTTTACATCAAATGATCGTAATACATGCATTACCGAAGTCCCAGACTCTTCCCTCTCCGGAGTTGTGATGGTAGATTCTATCGCGCCTATCAATGCGTCAATGTTTAGTTTAGACTGGGCAGAAATCGGAATAATTGGAGCCTTTGCAGCATTGGTTCCTTTAACAAATTTTACAATATCAGAATAGTTTGCCATCGAGTCTTCGTACGATACAAGGTCAACCTTGTTTTGCACTATGACAATCTGCTTTATTCCAAGCGTTTGCAGAGCAAGCAGGTGTTCTTTTGTCTGCGGCTGCGGAACTTTTTCGTTTGCAGCCACTACAAGCATTGCACCATCAATCAATGCAGAGCCAGAAAGCATGTTTGCCATCAGGCTTTCGTGTCCTGGGCTATCAACAAAACTTACAACGCGGCTAAGTTCGCTTTCCTTTCCACAGTTATTGCATTTTGGTGTAACAGAGTATCCTAGTGGCTCCTCGCAATTCTTACACTTGTAAAACGCAGCATCTGCATATCCAACTCGTATGGTAATTCCTCGCTTGAGTTCCTCGCTGTGAGCGCTTGTCCAGACTCCAGTCAATGCCTGAATCAAAGTTGTCTTGCCATGATCAACATGCCCAGATGTGCCAATGTTGACACATGGTTGGTATCCATATTTTTTTACATACCAATCAGGAAGAGTTTCTTTCCAGTGCACAATGAAGCTAAAA
>DATFDB010000128.1:0-2794 GCA_035252445.1 Nitrosotalea sp.
ATTTGTCTTCTGTGGATCAGCAAGGTTGCCAATTGGGCCAAATTGTGCCTGCGCGTCTTGCATAGCAGTGAATCCTGACATTGTAACGACCAAGGCTGCTACGGCAAAAACGAGTGGCCATTTGTGCTTAGATATTGTCTGTAATGGCATTCTCGAGATTGTTTCCGACATCTTTTCGTAGAGATGATTCCCGTCTATAAAAGGTATTTTATCCTAAAAAGATTTTTTTATGATACTATTTGATCTCAAAACGTTTTTTTGTTTTGAACATTTGTATGGTATCATAAAATTTCAAAAATTTTTAAAAAAAATTATTATACAAGCTACAAAGTATCACTGGCATGGCAGAAGCAGATATATCAATATTCATCGCAACTGCAATCGCTCTTGGTATTACTATTGCCATTTACTTTGGTGAAAGGGCATACAGATACAAGAGAATCAAAGAAGGCAAACATGCTGGAACTTATGGAATGAGGTACGAAGGCGAGGGCTCTCCATAAATCCATGTTATTTTTAATATTTCATTAAACAAGACAAGATTGATTTAGAGTACGTATCTGATTTTATTCAAATGAGAATTAACTTAGATGATGATGAACAGATAATAGCTTCACTTCCAAAGATTTGGGGCATTGCACTAGGATTAGCAGGATTTTTCCACAAAAGCAAGGAAGGAGTTCTTGCATTAACAAACAAAAATGTAGTTTTTGCTCCTCATTATTTGTACATTACACCAAAAGAGAGGGAGAAATATTTCGGTGATGACAAGGCACACGTAGGAAAACTTGCAAATTATTCTGAAGCAGATTTAGACGAAGACATATCAAAGAGCTCCAAAAGCTGGATGATACCTCTCAGCTCCATAGTGGATGTAGAAAGCAATACATCAAGAAAAGTAAACTTTCTTAGAATTACGTTCAAAGATGTGAAAAACAAGATAAAAAAATATGAATTTGCCATAACAAGATCAGTGATAAATTATCCTCAACGACAGCCATTGATGTACTATAGTTTGGATTGGACCGAGTGGATAAGCCTGATAAAATCTCACCTGTAGTGGATATTTTTTGTTAGATAGTAGTATCTTTGGAATTACTTTTAAATTTCTGAATTGCCCTAGACACTACAAAATCTTGTTCAGCTTCTGATTCAGTAACAAATTTTACATTTGTTAGTCTTTTTTGATATTTGAATATCTCAAGTTCAGTTGTGTTGTCCTTTTTTTTGATATACAGCGCCAGTTTCAGAACAGCGGCACCGTCATAGTCTTCTTTGAATTGTCGATAGTGTTCAGACATGTTTAGAGGTTTTAAGAAGACCCAAGTGCTTTGTAGTATGCGTGATTCACAGTAAAGAACAAAATCGTATTTGGTATCCCTCTCAATGAATTTTACCTTAATTTCATCATCAGGAAAATATTTTATAATTTTATTCCATGTAGTGGCCACTTTTTTTCTGTTATCTAAAAGAAGAAGAAGGACTGGTCTTACATCATAAAGGTGATAACCCAATCCCAAAAAATCATCAAACCAATCTATTTTGGTATCAGTCATGTAGAGGTTTCACATAGGCCATCATATTTAACATTAGACATGAAACAGATTCAGATTACATTTGCATCAAGATGTGTTATATACCAGAATTGAATTTTCAACACACAATGACAACAAGAAAATCCATAGATGAAATATTTAGCATGTCTGAAAGAGAACTGATTGGTTATCTAAAAGAAACAGACAATGTTTTGCAGTCAACAGATTCTATTCAAATAAAACCTTTTGAACATGGCATCAAGGCGATGTACTATCACAAAGATTCTCCAAAGCCGTTTAAAACTCGCGTATATCTAAAAAATATAGAAAATCCAGATTCTATGAAATAGTTAACAGAACTACATAATTTCTACTTTGTACAATATATCATTGTGAGAGGCAGTCAATATGCAGAAGACAGATGGCTCTTCATAGATAAGATACAAGCGTGGTTTCTGCACAAAAATCATTTTTGGTTAGTATTGAGCATCTTGAGTTTTGGTGCAGCCCTTGTTCTACAAATTCTTCTCACTTTTGCATCTGGGGCAAATCCATCTGCACGACAAGAATCAGAGTTTCTCATAGGACCAATCCTTACAGTATTTGTCTTGAGTATTTTTTGGAGAAGCATATTTCATACATTTCTTTCACTTACAGGTGCCATAATGACATATGGCGGAGTGTTTTTGTTTCACAGTACAAATTCAACACAACTAGTTACCTCATTTGTTGCTAACAGGCTAGGCTACGGGATAAGACACATAGTATCAATTCCACCAGATAGCATAGCTGATAGATATTTTATTGTCGGAATTTGCATGTTAGCCTTTTGTCTTGCAATTGCTATCAAACCAAATTTTTTCAAACCAAAAGATTCTGATGAGCTGCCATATCCCGTGTGGAAACATAGCAAAAACTTGGGACATGTTCAAGATTCCGGTTTGGTCAGATTCATTCCATTGTCTGCATTGTTAAGTTATGAAGAACAACACTTTGTTGCAAGATACAAGTATGTTGTGCTGATAATTTCGGGTACAAAATATCTAGTTACACCATATGATTGGGTTCCAGAAGGATCTGTCGTGATCAGAGATGAAAAATCAAATTCAGTGATAGGGATTTTATAAAATAAGAAGAAAAAAGTGTATAGCTATAGGATGCTATCTTTCGCTTTGAGTTCGCGCCATTTTCCACGAGCCCAGAAGCCCCATTTTTGTTTGTCTTCAGATGCGTAGTAGCACTTTTCATTGTGCGGGCAA
>DATFDB010000129.1:0-3204 GCA_035252445.1 Nitrosotalea sp.
CACAAGTCAAACAGGCTAGAACGCGTATAAGATATAACAAGGTAAAAACCGCCCTTTTTTTGTGAAAAAGAACGTAAAGAAGCTTTTAGCTATTAGTTTTATGGGAGTTTTCATACTTTCAACTGTAGCCGTGGTAGGAGCGGGATACTTCAAGGCGGCCCCGCAACAGACACAAGCAACATTGACTGGTACACCTGAAGACAATTATCCTCAAGACAAGTGGACAACTTTTTGTCAGAGTGATAATCAAACCGAGTCAACAAAATACATTAAAGAATTCAAGATTCCAACTCTATGTACACAGCCCTTATCCATTGCTACTGATTCATCTGGAAACGTTTGGTTTACAGAGACTAACACTGGCAAGATTGCAAAGTTTGATCCTACTACAGATTCATTTCACGAGTATGATAATCCATTATGGCAAAAGGGAGAAAAATCAATGACATGGGGAATATACGATTCTCCAGATGGAAATATTTGGTTTAGCGACTCACAACATAATCTCATATGGAAATTTAACAAACAAACAGGCAACTACTCTAGTTTTGTATTTCCAAAGACAAGTGGTCAGTCAGAAGCATTTCCACAGATACTCAAACCAATTGGTCCTGATCTAGTTACAAATGACTTTACTGGAAGAAAAATTTCCATCTTCAGTATGAACCAAACAGGAAATAACCTAAAGACTGTAGACATACTCTCTCCTGGAGCATATAATTTTACAAGCGATGTGTCACCTGATTCTTCTGGAAACATATGGTATACAGTATGGACATATCAGCTTGGAGGCGAGCTTGTAAAATACAACCCTCAGACTTCACAGTTTTCAAATTATACTCTACCATCAGGCATATTGGCACCAAACGGAATCTCAATTGGGCATGATGGTAAAGTATGGGTAACTGACACTGCAAGCAGCATGTTCATCAGCTTCAATCCACAATCTCAACAATTTACCAAGTACGTCACATCAATCCCACAGGCCTCAACCTATGGTAATGCTTCAGGATTGATCAAAACGCCCATTACAAGACCGTATTGGAATGAATTTGACGACCAAGGAAGACTGTGGTTCAATGAACAGGTAGCAAACTCACTTGCAGTTTTTGATCCAGTAAAAGAATCTCTTGTCGAGTATCTTGTTCCATCAAAAAACCCCAACTGGTCAGATTGTGGCAACCAGACTGGCTGTGGAGTAGCTCAGGTGCTCTCATTCACAATTTCACATGACAAGGTGTGGTTCCCCGAATGGGTTGAGAACAATATTGGCGTGCTTGACTCTTCTGTGCCATTATCAATTTCTCAAAGTGTATCAACTACAGATGTTACTTTGCACAGAGGACAAAATCAAACTGTTACTGTAACACTGAGTCCAAACGAACAGATCAGTGGCCCGGTTGACATAATGACACAGCAGACTGCTAGCCCACAGGACCTAATAGTTACACCTTCTGACAAATCAGTCATACTAGACAAGCAAAAAACCATATCGGTAAACCTGCAGGCAGATAATTTTGCACTTTCAGGAACTTACAAAGTTCTAGTGAGCGCAAGATATCAAGATCTTACAGTATCTCAGTTCATCACAGTGACTATACAGTAAGAAGTGGTTCCCAAACTAGACAGCACAGTTGGAATTTCGGTATATTGCACCAAGTCACAAGGAACGGGCGGAAAGATACGAACAGCTCAAGACCAGTTCTTTGTTTCCGAAGTATTGCGACAAAAATCGCTTGACAAGATCTCAGATTCAGGAAAATATGCAGTTTTCAAGTTGAAAAAATCGGGAATTGATACAAATCATGCCCTCTCAGACATATTTGAAAAACAAGGAATTCGATTAAAAGCCCTTGGCCTAAAGGACGCAAACGCAACAACGGAACAATTTGTGTGCGACATGAATGTTTCTCGGGCGTATGGAAACATAACAACAAACCGATATTCCATAGAAAAAATCGGTTTTGTCCAAAAACCACTCACAAAAAAAGACATGGTTGGCAATCACTTTAAGATAAAGATTGAAGGTGCAGATTTTTCAAAGATTTCAAGTTTTGATCAGCATGACAAGATTCTAAATTTTTACGGATATCAGAGATTCGGAAGTAGGAGAGCAGTTTCTCACCTCATAGGAAAAGCAATAGTGCAGCGAAACTTTAGCCAAGCTGTAGAGACATTACTTTCATTTACTTCAGAATATGATCTTCCCGAGAATAACAAAATAAGAGAAAGGCTCAAGGACAAAGCCAACTATTCCAAAACTTTTGATGAAGTGCCTCCACAGATGGATATCGAACGCTTGGTTCTAAGAAACATGATAGAGCATGACAATGCAGCCCAAGCGTTACATTCCATACCTATATCGCTTCGGAGATTTTTTGTTGAAGCATACCAATCATTTATTTTCAATCGTACATTGAGCATGGCATATGAGATGGGAGAAGATCTGTTTCACCCACAAGCAGATGATGTATGCTATGACAAAGATGACAATCTTGGCAGATACCAAAACGACCCAGAACAAAAACTGACAGTCCCTCTTGTTGGTTATTCTTATTCAAAAAAAAATAGATTCGAGTATCAAATATCAAAAATACTTCAAGAAGAAGGGATAACCACAAAGGACTTTTTTGTCAAAGAAATGCAAGAAGTGAGCGGAGAGGGAGGCTTTAGGCAGTCTGTCATGTCATGCAAAGACTTTGCAGTAGATGCACAGTATGTCAGTTTTACACTTTCAAGAGGCTCTTATGCTACTATTTTGTTAAGAGAAATAATAAAGCCAGAAGACCCTGTTGCAGCTGGCTTTTAGTTCCATACGCTTTGGCAAACTAAAACCATTCTAGTAAATTTTTATTATGATTTTCTTAAAGTTCAGTTGTGTTTGACAAGTTTTATACTAATGTAACAAAGGCTGCAGAGTTTCCCCCAGGTTTTGATTGGATTAACTCAGACAAGCCCCTCTCACTTGAAATGCTCAAGGGGCATGTAATCGTGCTTGATTTTTGGACTTATTGTTGCATAAACTGCATGCATACTCTGCCGGTCCTTTCTCAGCTTGAAAAGAAATACAAAGACAGGCCAGTTGTTTTCATAGGCGTACATTCTGCCAAATTTTTCAATGAGCAAGATAAAAAGAACATAGAACAAGCAGTTATGCGATACGAGATCTCGCATCCGGTTTTAGTAGACAGACAGATGGCAGTA
>DATFDB010000130.1:0-3704 GCA_035252445.1 Nitrosotalea sp.
AGAAGTATATTGGCTCGAGCACGATCTAAAATGTCGTACAACTTATATTTTGGCTTCAAAGGTTAGTTTTAGTTGGCTCGCCAAAAGACCACAAGGGTCAAAGACAAGTGGAGAGAAAAGAAATGGGTTACTGTTCTTGCTCCTTCAGCGTTCAATAGTGTACCTATTGCGTATATTCCAATCACTGATGATGAAAGTGCCATAGGCAGAGTAGTAGAAGTAACCTTGTTTGACATAATAAAAGGCGATCCCTCTCAACACCAATTCAAGCTATATTTCCAGATAAGCAAAGTCGATGGCGAGACTGCGACTTCGATCTTTAAACGATATGAGTATGCTAAAGAGTTTCTTAGAAGCCTTGTTAGAAGAGGCTCTTCTTTGATCAATTTCATTGGAGATGTAAGAACAAAGGACGGATATCTATTTAGAATCAAAATAATTGCATTAACCCAGAAAAAGCTTAACACATCTAGAAAACATGCGTTGAGGTTGATTGCAAAGGAGGTAATGACAAAGACCATACCAGAAATGACAATAGACCAGTTTATCCAGGCCACAGCGTTTGGCAAAATAAATTCGGATGTCATGGCAGCAGTTAAGAAAATAATTCATGTCAGACACATAGGAATCGAAAAGGCCAAACTCATCAGAACTGCAGAAGCCGAAACAGTTCTGTTGCAAGCCAAATAGATTTAATCGACTACAAGTAACTCATTTTTATGACAAACAGAATGGAAGTTACTATCGAGATAATATTTCATGCTACAGAAGACAGCAAGAAGGTTTTCGACCCTATCTTCGACATATTCAATATAAAAGAAGAAGAGTTTGTGCAGGAAAAAATTATAGGCCATCACGGAAATCCAATTTTGCTTTTTAGAGCCACACTTGTAAAAAAGAAGGCAGAAGAATTTGTGCGTGTTCTGGTATCCAAAACTTCACAAAAACAACTAGACGAAGTTCTGGATAATATCTATATGTACTTTGAAGATTCTTCCCTATTTCTCAGAATAGGAAAAGGGGAGCTTGTAAGTAAGAACATTAGCTTGCAACAAAATAATGCAATAAAGATCAGAATTAAAGTACCAATTTACAAAAAAGACGACATTACAAGAACATATACCGAATTATTGAGAGCCTAAATTACAAAATTTGTCTAAAGTATGGTTTAATAATATTCAAAGACCAAAGGCAAAAGGGAATGAGGTAATATTTTTGCCGCTCCAGTCTGAGCATTTGCTGTGAGGAAGCCGCGACGAACCGACCCAAAAAACCAGATCCATGTTGATACGGTTCTTTTAAATAGAGTAGATCCTGTTTTTTGGCTGTGAAAACGGATTACGACATTATAGTAGCAGGAGGAGGCCTAGCAGGAATGATCTCGGCACAGTCTGCTGCATTCTATTCTAAACAAAAATTATCAATTCTTGTTATAGATAGGAATCAAGAACCAACTCTAGGTAAAAAAACGATAAACGGTTGGATATGTGGAGACGCTGTAGGCAAGAACACAGTTGACTATATGACAGAGAGAATAAAGATCAGCTGGGGAAATCCAGAGATTGAACACCCTGTCAAAGGTGTAATGGCATTTTCACCAGATAGAGAAACTTCAATTCCTTTTGATGGAGATGGCTATATGCTAAATAGGCAACAACTTCCAAGACGTCAACTCAGCGATGCAAAGAAGGTGGGAATCAACATACAATTTTCAGTGGCGTTACGAAATCTTGTCTATGAAAACGGTACTGTTGTAGGCATAGAAGGCACTAACCTTGTCACTAACGAGCCATTCAAAAAGACTGCAAAAATAGTGATTGACGCGACAGGCGTTACCTCAATGCTAAGAAATGGACTTGCCATAAATTCAAAAATTGAGAAAAAGATTGATCGTGATGATTTAGAATCTACAGGCAGGCACATAATGAAATTTGAACATGGTGCTGAAGATAAAACAGACTTTGATCCAGATTATTGCATTATACATTTAGATCAAGATATCGCACCTGGAGGATATGGCTGGGTCTTTCCCAAGGGCAAAAACAAGGTAAACATAGGATTAGGAGTTCAGCAAAAAGAACTACAGAAAAGAAACCAAAGATTGGGAAAGAGCGACGATGTTACCAAGTTGATAAACGATTATGTTAAGATTAACAAGGCTATGATAAATCCAAAACTGTCTGATGACTCTAGTGATTCAATGAATGCCACTGGCAATTGGCAGGTCTCAGTACGCAGACAAAATGACTGTTTGGTTGCAAATGGTTACATGTTAGTTGGAGATGCAGCTTGGATGCCAAAACCACTAGATGCAGGAGGCATAGGACCTGCAATAGTTGCAGCTACAATAATTGGAAAGAATGCAGTACAAGCAATTGAAACTGGAGATGTAAGTGAAAAAGGATTATGGCAATATAACATTGATTTCATAAATGATTATGGCTACAAGACCGCAGGATTGGAAATTTTCCGAAGGTTACTCCAAACTCTTACAAATGAACAGATAAACTATGGCATGAAGCACTTTTTGTCAAAGTTAGACGTGGAAGCCATCAGTAAAGGAGAACATCCTGATTTTGGAACTGTTGGGAAACTGGGCATGATGATTAGAGGGGCTTTGAACAAGAAACTTGCAGACGGACTACGATTTACTGCACAACAAAATAAACACCTTACAGAACACTACCATAACTTTCCAAAGACTCCAGACGGTTACGATGCATGGCATAAGACACTGCATGGCATTCTAGACGAATCTTATGCAAGACTTGGAAATTAATTCTCTATTGTAATTTAAGACAGTCTTAAATTATGGAAAATCTTCTAGCAAGTTGTGCTAGCAGAATCTTTGTACATAGATTGGAATAATTCTTTTGAGATTTTAGACAAGGCATATGAATCAGGCCTTTTTGTACTAATAATAGGTCCAAAGGGAACCGGAAAAACTACTCTTGTAAGAGAGTTTGCTGCAAGAAAGGAGAAAAAACTAGAATCAATCAATTTTAGCTTAAGAACTCGTGAGAGCCATCTAGTTGGTTCAAAAACCTTAGAGAGCGGAACAGTTGATTTTGAAGAGGGAATTTTGGTAAAATCCATGAAGGAAGGAAACATGCTTTATCTTGATGAGATAAATTCTGCAGAAGCAGATGTCTTGCTTAGATTAGACGAAGCACTAGATGACAGAAGGCAGCTAGTGCTCAAAGAAGCCGGTGGCGAATTAATCGAGGCTGCAAAGGGCTGGTTTGTCATTGCAACCATAAACCCACTTTCACATGTTGGTACTAAAGAACTTCCTCCACAACTTCTCAGCAGATTTCCTGTAAGAATTAGGCTAGATTATCCTCCAGAAGAGATAGAAATTGAAATAGTAAAAAAATACGTTAGCAAATCTCACGAAAACGAACTTGTTCAAGGAGTAAGACTTGCTAATACTTTAAGACAAGCTGCAGCAGTTGAAGAGTTGTATTATTCACCCAGTCTACGTGAAACTATAGCATTTGGCAAGATACTTGATTCAGGCATGAAGCCAAGACAAGCTGCAGACATTGTATTTGCAAATGTATACGCCCAGTGGGGCAATGTCGAGTATCAAAAAGTAAATGATATCATAACATCGATGTTTGGAAATTGATGCATTCATTACAACTAAGAAATGACACGTTACTTGAAATAGGTACATTTCTGGTTAGACGATGGTCTGGAAA